>CAJQQM010000202.1 GCA_905480485.1 uncultured Aureispira sp. | reverse complement strand
TGATTGACAATAACCAAAAGTCAAACATAAGAGTACACATAATGAAGTTCTTGACATAAGGTTAAGTGATGTAGCTACTTTAAAACCAACTAATTAATAAACCAACAAAAGATACAAACTTATCCTATTATGTCAAAATATATTAGCTATTTGAATTACGTTAAATATAGAATAGGTTAATTTAAATAGTCCTATTACTCCTAATTGATAAGGCTTTATTATAATGGGAGAAAACAAAACGGTTAATTTAAAAAAATCAATTTTATGCACCAGAAGAAAGAAGTGCATTTGCACTTCTTTCTTTAGTTCTAGCACCTCACAAAGACTTAATGCTATTGTATTTTTGCTAAATTTTCTTGTAGCAATGCAACTTTAGCTTGATTATCTGCTAGTTTTTTGCGTTCATTTTCGATAACTTTAGCGGGGGCATTACTTACAAATTTTTCGTTAGTCAGCTTTTTTTCAATACCCATCACATTACCTTGCAAGCGTTTAAGTTCTTCTTTTAATTTTTTGCGTTCAGCTTCAATATCCACTTTTATCTCAAATAGTAAGTAATACTGTTCTGTTCCTGCGATAAAATTAGCACCTGCGTGTGCTTCTTTGCTGGTATAATCTAAAGTTTCTAGATAAGCAATCCTTTCAATCGTTTCTTTTAGCCCATCTTCTGCTAAAAAGGCTTGTGCTGCGGCTGTATCCTTTACCAACAGTGTCAATAATTCTTTAGGCTTCAATTTATTTTTTGTTCGTGTATTACGAATAGTAGAAACTAAATCTTTCATGATACTTGTATTGTACAAAAATGCTTCATCAAAGCTTTTTGCGGTAGGCCAAGTACTAATCGTACAATCGTCTGCATCTGTTCGATTGTCACGTAAATATGCCCAAATTTCTTCAGTAACAAAAGGCATAAAGGGGTGTAATAAAGTCATGAATTTCTCAAAGAAATCAATCGTAGTATCCAAGGTAGCTTTGTCAATTGGTTGTTGATAATCTGGTTTGATGATTTCTAGATACCAAGAACAAAAGTCGCCCCATACAAAGTTGTATAAAGTTTTGACGGCTTCTGATAATCGGTATGTCTCAAAGCTTTTTTCGATAGAGGTTAAGGTTTTGTTGTACTCGTTATCCAACCATTTAGCGGCAAAAGCGTTTATTTTTGCGATGTTTTCATTAGCCGGCTGATCAACAACCTCTAAGCCCTTAATCATTCTTAAAGCATTCCAAAGCTTATTAGAAAACTTACTTCCTGTATTGCAAAGCTCAGATTCGTTTTTACAAGCTGTTTTGGATTTGTCAACAAAAGGCGCATCAAATATAACATCGTTTCCAGCTGCTGCTGCCGACAAAATACCATAACGGACACCATCCGCACCATATTTTTCAATCAAGGCCAAAGAATCAGGAGAGTTTCCGATAGACTTTGACATTTTACGACCAAGTTTATCACGAACCATTCCTGTAAAGTAAACATCTTTGAATGGCTGAATCCCTTTCTTTTTGGCCAGGTTGTCTCCCAATAAGGTCGGTGCCCATTCATAACCCGCCATGATCATACGTGCTACCCAAAAGAACATAATGTCCCAGCCGGTTACCAATACATTGGTAGGGTAGTAGTATCTAAATTCTTCTGGATCTTCCCAGGCGTCAAATACTGACATAGGCCACAACCAAGAAGAAAACCAAGTATCAACTACGTCCTCTTCACGCTCTAAATCTTCAATGGTCAAATCAGCATTAGCAGTTTGTTCTTTTGCCTGCGCTAGTGCTTCTTCCACTGTTTCAGTAACGAAAAATTGCGTACGGTCTTCTTTTAAATACCATGCAGGAATTTGTTGTCCCCACCAAAGCTGACGAGAGATACACCAATCGCGCACGTTTTCTTCTTTCAACCAGTTACGGTACATATTCAACATATGTTCTGGCAAGAAATTAACTTCACCATTTTCAACTGCAGCCAAAGCGGTTGCAGAAAGCTGATCCATTTTTAGGAACCATTGTTTTGTCAATTTTGGTTCTACAACGGCATTCGTGCGCTCAGAACGTCCAACACTATTTGAGTACTGTTCTATCTTCACAATATGACCTTGCGCTTTCAAATCCTTGGCAATTTGCTTGCGTGCATCCTCACGGTCCATGCCTACATAAAATTTGCCGTTTGGATTCAACCGACCATTGTCGTGTAACATATCAATTACTTCCAAATTGTGCCGTTGGCCAATTTCGTAGTCATTCATATCGTGCGCAGGCGTAACTTTTAATGCCCCCGTTCCGAAGTCCATCTTAACGTATTTGTCAAAGATGATCGGCACCACTCGATGAACAATCGGCACAACCACCTTTTTGCCCTTCAGATGTGTATAACGTTCGTCTTCCGGATGTACGGCAACGGCAGCATCCGCCAAAATTGTTTCAGGTCGCGTGGTTGCAATCGTTACCCATTCGTCTTTTGTGCCCTCAATACGATAACGAACGTGGTATAATTTTGAATTCTCTTGACAGTGTATTACCTCCTCATTTGATAAGACTGTTTGAGCGGCAGGGTCCCAATTGGTCATTCGCAAACCACGGTAAAGCAAGCCTTTTTTGTGCAAGTCAACAAAAACCTTAATAACGGCTTTTGAGAGTTTTTCTTCCATGGTGAAACGAGTACGTTCCCAATCGCAAGAGGCACCCAACATTTTTAGCTGTTCTAGAATCATACCTCCGTACATATCTTTCCATTCGAAGGCATGTTCCAAGAATTTTTCACGGGATAGATCACTTTTTTTGATGCCTTTTTCGCGAAGCAATTTAACAACTTTGGCTTCAGTGGCAATAGAAGCATGATCGGTACCAGGTACCCAACAGGCATTTTTGCCCTCCAAGCGTGCCTTGCGTATCAAAACATCTTGAATTGTATTGTTCAGCATGTGTCCCATGTGTAGCACCCCCGTTACATTTGGTGGAGGAATAACAATCGTATAGGGTTCTCTTTCGTCAGGGCTAGATTTGAAATAGCCTTTTTCCATCCAATAGGCATACCATTTGGCTTCTACTTCAGAGGCCTGATATTGTTTTTTTAACATGCTGTTGTATTTTCTATTTAGAGATTGATTCATATTAACCTAGGGTATATTCCGAGGTGCTAAATCTTAAATTTTAAAGGGCCTTGGCCCAAATTAGTTACAAATTTAATAAGTTTTTTACCTTTGTGAAATTACCTATGCGTTTATGTTCATCTAAATCAATATTATTTATCCATGAAATCTATTTCCTTCTTTTGTGCGACCATATTTCTTCTTCTTTTTGCCTTTTCTTGTACCGATTCTGAGCCCAAGCTAGAACGTATATTCCCGCAACAAATCGATTTGATGACTGCAGGTATTCCGGTGAAAATCCAAGCCCCCGACGATGCAAAGGTAATTGATGACTCGGATAGTTTTTTGCAAGACGTTAAAATAAAAGGACAAGATTATTACGTTCAAATTTATAGTCAGATAGCACGTTCGCTAGATTGTAGCACTTTAGCGAAGGAAGCACAAAGACTGCTTAAGACTGAAAATCCCAATTTTAAAAACATTATAAAAGAAGACGCTTGTGGTTTTATTTATGCCGTACAAGTGCCCGGCGATACTACTATTTGTTACAACTTTGGTTTTTATCGCGTGCAGGGCAATAAATCGTTTAGCTTTTCAACCACTAATAGTAATCTACTACCCTTTAGCTTAGAAAAGGTTGAAAATATGTATCGTGCCGTTCAAGCGCAAAAGTAAGATACTAGTCGCATATTTTAAATATATTAGCAATTACCAAAAACAAAAATTGAAGATACCATGAATTTGAAAAAAATGAAGCGGCTATTGCTCGAGCAAAAAACACTGAATTTTAAATTGGAAAACGGTGTTCAGGTACCCAAGCACTTCCATGTGACCGAACTTGGGCTTGTTTCTAAAGATTTTATAGATTGTGGGGGAGTTCGTAGATTTACTAAAGCAGTGAATTTTCAGTTGTGGACGGCCAACGATTACGAACACCGTCTGAAGCCTTTGAACTTACTAGAAATTATTAAAAAGTCTGAAAAGGTATTAGAAATAGATGAAAATTTAGATATTGAAGTAGAATACCAGACAGATAGCATTAGCAAATTCGACCTTGACCTAGAGGGCGATAGCTTTATCTTAAAAGCAAAAAAGACTAATTGTTTAGCCCCAGATAGCTGCAACCCTAGTCCGAAGCCAAGGCTTAGTTTATCAGATTTAGTTCTAACCAATAACTGTTCGGGAGAGAATAATTGCTGTTAAGAGATTGCGGTCTGCGCTTACCAGAGTTTGATGGGTAAGAATCGTGGTACTTTTTGTTGATATTCTTTATATTCCGGATATTTTTCGGCACTAATTTCTTCCGAAAAGTCGGAACTACTCCTAAACAAAATAAGCAATAACAAGGACCCTGCAATACTGCCGTTTATCCACTCGCCCGTACAAGCAACGCTAAATAGGTAAAAGCAAACCCAAATACTTTGTTCGGCCATGTAATTGGGATGTCTCATAATACCCCAC
Source organism: uncultured Aureispira sp. (assembly GCA_905480485.1). Taxonomy (GTDB): domain Bacteria; phylum Bacteroidota; class Bacteroidia; order Chitinophagales; family Saprospiraceae; genus Aureispira. The sequence continues at coordinate 3,581 of CAJQQM010000202.1, read as the reverse complement.
AGGCCAGTGCGCACAAAACCGTGGGCGTATTCTCCGAGGTCTTCTCCTGCATTTATTCTGCGATATTTTTCGGTCTGAAAATTCCATTGTTGTTGATCGGCAACCCCCTCCATTACAACCAATCCAAGAAATACAGCAGCTAACAAATAGTCGGCCCAAAATAATGCTGGGGCTGCATCTGCCAAGCCAGCCAAAATAGGAACTGTAAACATAAATATGAGTCCTTGTTGGTACAAACAGATAAAAAACAAGTTGAAAAGCGTCCAAACGAATTTGTTGTTAAGACCCGGTCTTTGACGCAATACTTCCCAGCGATAATCTTCTTCACCCTCCCAGAATTTGAGACTATAGCCGCCTCTACGGGCAAAGTTGAGCGAAAGTCGCAGGGCCCAAATAGTGACCAATACAGACATCAGTATCATGCGTTCGTTCATGCCGCCTTGTATCGTAATGTACCAAGAGTAGACTGCCGGAACAATACTCCAAAGTTTATCGGTTTGACTTACATTTCGGGTAAGTTCTCCTATAACAAAGCAATAAGTAGTAACAGCTAGGGCGATCAACGCACTTTCGTACAGTAGTATTTCTTGTATTTCGTTGAGTGGCGTTCCATAATTGTAGGAAACAATAGGAACTACAATTAGCGTAAATATTAAAATTAGAATGGTCTGAAGCATAGTGGTGTTTGTTTAGAACTCAATTATACTAATTTTTTTCGAATAGAGGGTTTTTACGATAAAAAAAAAGCGAAAAGGAGGCTTCCTTTTCGCATTTGCTGCCGTCAATCACCGTTTTATTTCTGCCTAAAAAAGAAGACAATTGGAGAACCGCTAAAATTCCATTGTTCTCTAAATCTGTTTTCTAGGTAATTTTTGTATGGTTCTTTTATGTGTTTTGGGTAGTTGCAGAACATTGCAAAAGCGGGATAGGGGGTATGGATTTGTGTCGCATACTTGATACTAATAAAATGCCCTCTATGAGGAGGGGGTGGATGTGCCTCTACAATGTGTTGCACAAATTCGTTAAGTTTGGAAGTAGTGATGCGTGTCGACCGATTTTCGTAAACTTCCAATGCCGTATCGATAGCTTTATATATACGTTGTTTTTCGAGCACTGAAATAAATACAATCGGTACATCGTCAAAAGGCGCGATACGTTCACGGATTTTAGCTTCTAAATCGCGTGCGGTATTGGTTTCTTTATTATCAATCAAATCCCATTTATTAACCAAAATCACGACCCCTTTATTATTTTTGATGGCCAGTTTGAATATGTTTAAATCTTGCCCTTCAATACCTTTGGTTGCATCCAACATAATGATACAGACATCGGCATCTTCCAAAGAACGTATAGCCCGCATAACAGAATAAAACTCTAGGTCTTCCCGCACATTTTTCTTTTTGCGCAAGCCTGCGGTGTCAATCAACAAAAATTCTTTATCAAACTTGCTGTATTTGGCATGAATACTATCTCGGGTGGTCCCGGCAATATCCGTTACAATACTGCGTTCGGTTTCAAGTAAAGCATTGGTGAAAGACGATTTTCCAGCATTAGGTCGACCAACAATTACAAATTTGGGTAGGTCATCCTCAATAAGTTCGTTGGTTGGTAGTAAGCGTACTAAGGCATCCAACAAATCGCCTGTACCCGAACCGGAGTTAGAAGACACCGGATATAACTGATCAAAACCTAAGGTCCAAAATTCATGCGAATCCAAATGACGGGCAGAATTATCTACTTTATTGACGACCAATAAAACGTCTTTTTTGCTTCGGTGCAGCATTTCAGCTACTTGTTCGTCTAGGTCGGTAACTCCTGTAGCTACATCGACCATAAATAGAACGACATTGGCCTCAGATATAGCAATTTGTATTTGGTCGCGGATTGCAGCAGCAAATTCATCATCAGAATCTCCAATAAATCCTCCAGTGTCAACGACCATAAATTTTTGTCCGTTCCAATCGGTGGAACCGTATTGTCTGTCGCGCGTAACACCGCTTACGTCATCTACGATAGCTTTACGCATGCCAAGCATGCGGTTAAAAAAAGTAGATTTGCCTACATTTGGACGGCCTACAATAGCTACTATATTTCCCATGAATAAAGAGAGCTTATTTAATTATTAAAATGAAAAAAGCCACCTAACTAATAGTTCAGCTAGATGGCTTTAATTTCTTGTTGGTAAGATTATACTATATGTACAAACGTACGGTTTTTGAATCCTTTTTTGAATTCAACAACGCCATCTTTAAGTGCAAAGATTGTAAAATCTTTACCCAATCCTACACCGTTACCTGGATGGAATTTGGTGCCACGTTGACGAACAATGATATTTCCTGCAATAGCTGACTGGCCGCCAAACAATTTGACTCCAAGACGTTTACTATTACTATCACGTCCATTATCCGTACTACCTACCCCTTTCTTGTGTGCCATGGTTTATATTTTTTATAAGTTATTGACTTAAGGTTAAATAATAAGATGCAGCATTATGCAATGCTATCAATTTTAATTTTTGTGAATTGCTGACGGTGACCGTTTTTACGACGGTATCCCTTGCGACGCTTTTTCTTGAAAACGATGACTTTGTCACCTTTTACTTGTTCCAAGACGGTAGTTGCTACCTTAGCTGCCACAGTAGGAGTACCAACCTGGAAGTCGCCTTCCTTGGCTACGAGGAGTACTTTGTCAAAAGTAACTTGATCACCCTCAGCAGCTTCTAAGCGGTGTACAAAGATCTCTTGACCTTCGACCACTTTAAACTGTTGTCCTTTAATTTCTACTATTGCGTACATTTTTAATTTTTGTTGTTAACAAATCACAAATTTAGTGTGCAAAGATAACTATCTTTTGCTAATATACAAAAAAGATGGCTTGATTTTAAAAATAAAATAGCTTGCTTCTAAAGCCTAGTTCAAAATAAAGGTTTACACGGTGGCAGCAAGGGTCAAGGACCATCCAAAAAAAGGCGCAGTGTTGATGGGATTATACAACCTTACTAAACCATACCACAAAATTACTTTCGGATTATAACATATGTTTTTTTTTTATGTTTGCACTTTCTCTATTCAATCAACTAAAAATCAACAGATGTACGACTTCAACAATCAAAACAAACCCACTAAACAACAACCCTTTTCCCTCCGTCAACTCGGACTCCTCCTTTCTCTATTGGCTTGCCTGCTGTACAGCGATATAGCACAGGCGCAATTGCCGGTATGGAATCTGTCTAGACAATTTGGTTTAGACCATCCACTCAATTCTAATGTTTTTTTTCCTGTTTTCGCAGAACATAGGTTTTCAGGTCTTGAGTTTGCCGATGTAGACGGTGACGGCGATTATGATTGTGTGACGGGACGTATTTGGGGAGGGACCTCAGCGGACAGTTCTGATTTAGAATATTTTGAAAATATTGGGACGTCTACTTTTCCTATATTTACGCAGCGCTATGGAACTGCTAATCCTTTTGATACAATTGATGATGTCAATCTGCCACGATTAAGAGACCTCGACGCTGACGGTGATTTGGATTTAATAGTTTGTAACCAAAATTATCAAACGGGCTTGCCACGATACGTTTG
>CAJQQM010000201.1 GCA_905480485.1 uncultured Aureispira sp. | reverse complement strand
GCCACCTTGACCGGTTAATCCAATCGTAATCATTCCTTGTTTTTTGGCCTGTTCTAAAGCATGTACAATATTGCTTGAATTGCCCGATGTTGAAATACCAAACAATACATCACCCGTTTTCCCTTTGGCTTTAATAATTCTAGAATAAATCTGATCGTAGGAGTAATCGTTGGCTACAGCCGTCAAATATGAGGTATTGACGTGCAATGCTTCGGCATTTAATGGATCTCTATCTTTGTAAAATCGCCCAGAAAATTCGGCAGCTAAGTGCTGTGCATCTGCTGCTGACCCACCATTTCCTCCAAACAAAATTTGCTTGTCTTGTTCAAAGGCTCGTACGCAAACCATCGTAACCTCTTCAATTAGTGCAATCAAAGCAGCATCTGCTAAAATTGCTTGCTTGACCTGCACACTTTCTTTAATTATTGTTTGAATCCTAGTTTGAAGCATAAGTATAGTCGTTTACTGTAATTTTTCGATATCTTTTTTGAATTGATTGGTAAGCGTAAAAATAAAGCCATCTATGATGTTTTTTTCGTCTTCATCTACCCCCGACGATGCTTCCGCTACCGCTTGCATCACCGCTATCATTTGTTGATATTCGGGATGCGGTCCTCGAAATTTACAATAGTCTAGTACCTTAGCATAGACTTCATCGATAGAGGATGATTTTCGACGTTCATAATCAAAAGACCACTTTATAGAAGCAGCCCAGGGATGTTCTGATAATACGTTTTCAAGGGTCTCTATTTCCTCCTCCTGAATCATGCCGTCGGCCATTGCTACAACATAGAGTAATTCCCCGAAAGCCTCGTATAGTTTTTCTTGATTATCTTGCATTGTTTATTTTTTAGTATTAAATCTTCCAAGCGTGCATCCCTTCTTCCGTAAAATTAAATGCTCGGACTTCTCCGCCATAACTATTGAGCACTTTCATGACGGCATAACGATTATTTTTGGGCGCAAAAAACATCATGAATCCTCCTCCTCCAGCACCTGATATTTTACCCCCCGTGGCCCCTGCTTTTAGGGCGGCATCATAAATTTCATCAATCAAGGGGTTGCTAATACTTTTTGCCGTTTGCTTTTTGTAATACCATCCCATATCTAGAATTTCCCCAATTTGATGTAGCTGACCCATCAGAATAGCTTCTTTCATCATAACGGCCTGTTCTTTGAGTTTATGGGCCGCCTCCACCGATTTTTTTGATTTTTTCTGAAAATTATCCGATTGCTTTTCAATGATTTGTGCCGACAACCGACTCGTACCCGTATAATATAATAAGATATTAAACTCTAGCTCATTAACGTAATCAGATTTGACGCGCAAAGGGTTTACGATTACTTTTTCGTCGGCGTAGAATTCCATAAAATTAAAACCTCCAAATGTAGCAGCGTATTGATCTTGCCGTCCACCCGCCATTTTCAAATCTTTCCGTTCAATATCAAAAGCAAGGCGTGCAATATCGTATTCGCCCAAGGGCAAATTGAGCCATTCTGCAAAAGCGCCAAGTATCGCTACTGTAATCGTTGAGGAGGAACCCAAACCCGACCCTTTCGGAACATCGACGGAGGTCGTTAATCTAAACGACAAAGGGGCTTGGTTAAAATCTTTTACGATTCGATTGTAAACACCCTTGAGAATATCTAGCTGACCGTTAATCTGTAATTCTTTTGCTGAATTCAGTTCGACCCTTTCTCCAAGGTCAATGGCGTCTAAAATAATTTTACCGTTGTCTAAAGGCTCAATAGTAGCACTTGCATACAAGTTGATCGTTGCATTTAAGATAGCTCCACCATAAATATCGGCATAGGGACTTACGTCTGTTCCTCCGCCAGCCAATCCTATTCTGAGTGGTGCTTTTGCTCTAATAAGCATAGTTTATTCGGTATTTAAATGTGTACAATTTGATGCGTGAGCAAATTAGGAAATAGAAGGGAATTAATAGAATTTTGAGGCGGTATTTTATAATTCCTTAATTCCTTTAATCATATTAGACCAAGAAAACAAAGCCTTGCCCGCGCGCACACCGCTTGTCAAACTAAGCCTACGATTGTTTTGGTAAAAATCGATTATAGCATCGGCCACGGCCTTCGCATCTTCGGGTGCAACAACATAGCCTGCTTTTCCGTCCGGTACAATTTCAGGAAGTCCACCGACGGCCGTCACTAACATGGGCTTTTCGTAATGATAGGCTAGTTGAGAAATACCACTCTGTGTAGCGGTTTTATAGGGCTGCACCACCATATCGGCTGCTCCAAAATAGTGGCCTACTTCAGCATCAGCAATAAAATCGGTTCGCATGACCAAATAATCTTGCAATTGATGCCGGTCGATAATTACTTGGTATTCGCTAGCATTGGTGTAGTACTCTCCTGCTACAATTAGTTGTATTCCCAAAGCTTGTACCCTTTTGTCTGACATAGCTTGGAGTAGAATATCCAAACCTTTATATTTTCGGATAAATCCAAAAAACAAAATGTAGGCTTGCTTGGAATCAAGCCCTAATTGTTGACAGGCAGTATCTTTGGGAATGAGAGGTCCATAGTTGTCGTATATAGGATGTGGAATATAGCGAATAGATTGCTTTTGAACAAATTGCTTCATATCCTCTCCTACCGACCTTGACATAACCACGAAAGCGTCTACCGTCTTTACAAAGTATTTAGCAAAAAATCGATCGCCAATGCGTGCTTCGTGGGGGATTATATTATCGATAATAGAAATTATTCTTGTCTTTTTATTTTGGCGTACCTGTCGCAATATAGTACCAAAGCAAGGCCCCATAAAAGGCAGCCAAAATTTACAAATGACTAAATCAGGTTGCATTTTTCGAATCTTTCTGCCGACTCGCCACCAATTTATTGGATTAATAGAATTAATAGCGACATCAATCGATAAATCATCGGGGGCAGGGTCAGAGGAGTATTGTGTTTTGCCCGGGAACAAAAAAGAGGGATATTGTAATTTGAATGTAACAATTTCTACCGAATCACCTGCTTCTTGAAAAGCCCTAGCTATGCGTTCATTATAAGCAGCCAATCCACCTCTTAATGGATAAGCGGATCCAATAATAACTATTTTCATACATTTAATTTTCGACGACAAAAGTACCGGCAATAAGGTCGTGCAAGCTTTGTTTTTTTTGGGTGAACGCAGCCATTATAAAGCCGATAAAAAGAATACAGGACAAATACATCAGCATGAATCGACCTAAAGCATGAAAAAAAGAAAGACGGCCTCCTTCTTTGTTCACGACCTTGATGTTTAACGCTCTTTTGCCTAAAGTAGCTTGATAAACACTACAATGCATGATGGGATAATAGAGATAAATAAAGAAAGAATAAGAAATAAAACCAAAAGAATAACCTATGAAGAGCATCAAAATGTAATTGATCACCGATATAACTAGGCCATCGACAAGCAGTGCCATCGCTCTTTTCCAGAAGCCGACATAGACAAAATCTTCTTGGATAATTGAATCATCTAAGTAACTTAAATCGTCTAGTAAGGAAGATTCTGACATAAAAAAAGGTATTAAGATGCCGTTGTTTTTGTTTGCTGAACAATTGACTGAATTCTTTGTAGAGTTTCAGACTCCGTTAGAGTATCTTCAAGGCCTATGCGTTGAGATATGCCGTATTTATTGCGTCCCGGTGCATTTCTTGATATCATATCTGCCAAAAAACCAGATAAAAAAAGTTGAGTACCCATAATCATGCAGGTCAAAGCAATGTAGAAATAAGGAGTTTCTGTGACCCTTGGAGCGATCTGCCCCAAATTGATATAGTAGAGTTTGTTGACTCCTATCAGCAAGGCTGATATAAATCCTAACATAAAAATCAGGGTGCCCCACAGACCAAAAAAGTGCATTGGGCGCTTGCTAAAACGCGACACAAACATGATGGATAGTAGATCAAGCGGGCCTCTAATAAAACGCGACACACCAAACTTGGTGACACCATAAGGCCTTGCCTGATGCTGAACTGGCTTCTCTCCTATTTTAACGAAACCTGCGTGATGTGCAATCACCGGAATATAACGGTGCATCTCACCATAAACTTCAATGTGTTTTACCACTTCTAACTTATAGGCTTTAAGCCCACAATTAAAGCCATTCAACTGAATCCCAGACATTTTACGGGTTGTCCAGTTATACAACTTAGAGGTATTATTTTTGACGAATGAATCAAAGCGTTTTTGCTTCCAGCCCGAAACCAAATCATAGCCCTCGTCTTTGATCATTCGATACATCTCAGGCAACTCTTCTGGAGAATCTTGCAAGTCGGCATCCATCGTAAATACCACATCGCCAACAGCTACTTTAAAGCCCTCATATAATCCTGCAGATTTTCCATAATTGCGTCTAAATTTAATGCCTTTCACACAGGAGTTATCGGCCGATAATTGCTGAATTATCTGCCAGGAATTGTCGGTACTACCGTCGTCTATAAAAATAATCTCGTAAGAAAACTGATGTTTTTCCATCACTTTACGTATCCAAGCCTCTAATTCTGGCAGAGATTCGCATTCATTAAGCAAAGGAATAACTATAGATAATTCGGTACTCATAATATGTATTTTGGAAAAAATTGCAGCCTTTAATCCTAAAAATAGGATATTAAAATCAAAGTTCCTAAATAAAGATTATTCCTTTTTACGAACGTTAAGCATAGATATAGTTAAGGCCGTAACCAAACCATAAACCAAACTATATAAAAAGTACATCCATACTTGCCCGCTGATGGAAAAATAAAATTGAGTGGTTTTGATATACTTATCTAAGCTTCGGCTAACCGTATCTATAGCACCAGGACTAATAGTATCTTGTTTCCAGGTTTTGTAGACATACTCTTTCATCATTGAATTGTATTGCATATCGCGGTAATTCATCTCGACATTATCAATATAAACAGGATTGATGTATGTGCAATAAATCCATGTGGAAAGGCTAACAAAAACAACCAGAAATACCGTGACTGAAAATCCCGCACGAAAACCCTCCTTAAACGTTAAATAGCCATTCGATAAGCGTTTTTGGTGTAGAATCCCGAAGGACACAAAACAGATCATTACGCCTCTAAATAGCCATTCATAGATTGAATTAGCCGTCCTAAATTCATATCCTGCCCGGTGTACAAAAAGTAAGGCACTCAAATAAAAAAGCCCTCCAACCAAGGCAATTAGTAATGGTCTGTTGATTGTTTTCATACTATTTTTTAATAATCGGGACGGTCTCTTTTTAGAAAGAAGGCAGCGGCAAACGAGATTACAAAGCCAAACAGCAACTCTAGTGCAATACCCAAAATATTTTTAAAAGAAGGACCAAAATTACCCGCTTTAAATTTCTCTAAATTTTGTTGATAAATCAATTCCATCTCATTAGAATTTTTGTATTGTTCCATGAGTTGTAAATACGCTGCTTTTACAAGTTCTATTAACTCGGTGTCGTAATAATTAAATAAAAACCAGATAAATAGGAATTTGATAAAAAACCCTATGACATAGGTTCTAAAACCCAATTTGAGTAATTCACCAAATGATGCAAATTCCTGATTAAGCGCCTTGTCATCGATTACTGCCTGTTGCAAGTCTTTGATAGTAGCTGCCGAAAAGGTGGTCTTGCGCTGACTCAACATAACATAAAGGATAGCACCTACCAAAAAAAACAAGGTTAGCCGCTCGAAGCCATCCACTAATAAAGTTTTGTCGATTAGATATAAAAATGTAATCAAAAAGGTAGATAAAAAACCACTCATAAAACCCAAACGTGTGCTGAGCGACATAGTTGTTGATTTTAGTTCAAATTAAAGAAAGTCACATGACCCTTGGTGCAGCGCAAATATAGTTTGTTTGAGCTAATAATCGGCAGTTTAGGACAAAAAATGACCGCAGAATAACTATTGAATTCGCTACCACCACAGAGACTTATCTACGTTGAATAAAGTGATCGATATCCGATTTGGCCGTATTCTGAACGGCTTTCCAACGGATATACCGTCCTGCTACAAAGGCAAGCAATATAGGAATTGGGATTCCCGCACAATAATAGGCTTCTTTGAGTCCCATCAGCCCAGATTCAAAAAAGCTACTTCCTATCAACTGCGTGGCTATGTACAAGACAATACACCAACTAAAGCGCTGACGAACCTTCAAGTAATCTTTCATGGAAACACTGAAATAAAAAAAGACCAACACAGGTACACCAAAGCCAATATAACTAGGATATATAAACAAAATGTGATCGGGCAATTCCCAGGCTTCCATTTTATTGAGTGGGCTTTAGAACTTGTTGATAAGCCGCTTGACTAGACAATAATTCAATCGCACGATCTAGTTCATCATCAAAGACTATACCTGCCTGATAAGCCCCTTTGCGGTAATAGTATCGAGCAGCTACAAATCGTTGTAAGACGTACATAAATGATTCCTTATAGGTACTCAGTTCATTATTATTCGACCCATTAAGCAGTTTTTTTATTTGATTTAATGAGGGCTGAAGCGCCTTAGCAAAAGACTCTTTATTTGTTTGTTTTTCGAATGCTTGCAAACTTTTTTCTGTTTCGGTCTGATAGTGATAGCCTTTTTGATTTAGAAAGCTCAAAAATTCTTCAAAATCTTGGTCTGTTAACCTAAAAGAATTGGGACTTGCTATATTAGGATGTTTTGATGCGTAAAGAGTTGCAAAATCAAAAAGATAAGATTCTTTTCTCAACTCTTTGAGAATCCTTAAAAAGGACTCGTTGCTAATAATTATATCTGGATTAATACCACCACCGTCAAAAACCGGACGACCGGATGCAGTAAAGAAGGGAGATTTTAGTGAATCAGGTATATTAGTAGATTGACCATTTTTGTATTGCAAGGATTGTATACAGCGTCCACTCGGTATATAATAACGTGCTGTTGTTAGTTTAATTTTGGCACCAAAACTTAAATCCCTGGTATTTTGAACCAATCCTTTGCCAAAAGAACGTTGTCCAATAATAACTGCCCTGTCCAAATCTTGAAGGGAACCGGCTACAATTTCGGCAGCCGATGCAGAATTGTTATCAATAAGTACACACAACGGAATTTCACTGTCTATCGGTTGATTTAAGGTGCGAAACATCTGTTGCCGTTCCTTATCCCGACCTTTTATTTGTACAACTTTCGCTCCTTTTTTTAAAAAAACGTTGGCTACATTAACTGCTTCAGTTAATAATCCACCACTGTTACCCCTCAAGTCGAGCACGAGGCCTTTAAGGGTATTTTTGGCTTTTAAAGCCTGAAGTGCCATTCCTACATTTTTGCCCGCGTTTTCGGTAAATGAAGACAAAACAATATAGCCTATATCTCCCTCTAAAATGTCTAGGTAAGGCGTATTACTAATTTTAATTTCTTGTCGTTTTAGACTAAATTCTATGGGCTGTTCTGAATCAATACGCTGTACCTTAACCTGAACAATAGAATTAGCTGCACCGCGCATTCTCCCACTCACTTCTCGTACCGTTTTCCCAACGACAGACAGACCATCTATTTCAAGCATTTTGTCCCCCGCTTTCAAACCCGCTACTTGCGCAGGACCTCCTTCATAAGGAAGCGATATGATTACGTGTTGTTTGCCTTGAATAATAGAAGCACCGACACCACCGTATTTACCCGTAATAGAAGATTTAAATTGTGCTACTTCATCAACAGGAATATAATTGGTATAGGGGTCTAAGCTTTGAAGCATGGCATTAGCGCCCGTTTCCATCAAATACTCCGGGTCGAGATCATCGACATAATACGTATTCAATTCCCGATATATATTTGAAAATATTTCTAAATTTTTGGCAATTTCAAAATCGTTTAATTGAGTCGAAATCCCAATCAGTCCAAAAAGGACAACTAGTAAGAGGGCTGCTTTTCTAAAAAAAGTATAGAGATATCTCATAAGTATGGTTAATCTGTCGCCTTATTATTAGGCCATAAAAGTTGTTCAAATTGGACAGAATCGGCAAAAAGGGCCAACGCTTTTTTGACGTAAATATCGTCAGCTAAGCGGTTTTCTACTTGCCCTTTCTGAAAATAATATCGATGTACAATCGCTTGTTCAAGCTGCTGTTTTATTGGTTCATACTCCTTGACAAAAGCCTCTTTTTTGGCTTGGTCAATCTGTGTTTGTAGGGCCTCAAAACTAGCCGACAATCGCTCATATGTCCCCTCTTTCTTTGCCTGCTGCCGAAGAACTTGTAATGATTTTTCTGAAGCAGTTTCGAAGGAAAACCAACTTTCCTCAGCAAATTCTTGAAAGGATTGATAGTCTTTCGGAGTGATTTCAAAGACCTTGGCCGCTGCTATTGAATCATTTTTTTCGCGGTATAGGTTGGCAAAATCAAAAATTAAATTTTCTGTTTCTAGGGCAGTTAGCAAAGCCGACTTGGGCTTAGAATCGATCGCAAAATCTGGTTCGACTCCCTTGCCATCAAAAACCTGCTTGCCTTTTTTAGTGGTAAACGATTGACGTAATGAATCGGGTACTTTTACGGGGATTCCATTCTTGTAGTTGAGCGCCTGCACACATCGTCCACTAGGGATATAATATTTTGCAGTCGTTAATTTCACTTTTGAGCTGTACCCGATATCTTTGGTATTTTGTACCAAACCCTTTCCAAAAGAGTTGTTGCCAATGAGTAGGGCTCGATCCATATCTTGCAATGCACCTGCTACGATTTCGGAAGCAGAGGCTGAATTGCCGTTGATAAGAACCACCACAGGAATATCCGTATCGATTGGTCTGTTTAGAGTTTTGAACGAGCGATTCCACTCCGGTATTTTATTTTTGGTATATACGATCTCTTGTCCTTTATCTAGAAAAACATTGCAAATATTGACAGCTTCCATCAAAAATCCTCCCCCATTATCCCTCAGGTCAAGGATAACATGTTTAAGATCATTATTGTTTTTCAATTCCTCAAAAGCCCTTTGTACGTTGGCCCCTGCACGTTGCGAAAAAGTTGTTAGAATGATATAGCCCGTTTCATCATTGAGCATACCGTAATAGGGCACATTTTTTTTGGTCACATTAACCCGTTCTATAGTTAGGTTGCGGACCTCCTGTGATGCTGCATGACGTATATCAATGCTTACTTTTGTGCCGGCTTTTCCTTGCAAACTCTTAGAAATATCTTCGAGGGCCCTATCTTCAAAAGAAGTTCCATCGATTTTGAGGAGTACATCGCCTACTCGAATGCCCATTTTTTCGGCAGGTGTCCCCTCGATCAATTCCTTAACTACAATCTTGTCCTTCTTTTTCATCAACTCTACTCCAATACCGTCCCAACCTCCTTTGACACCCATTTTGACTTGTACCATCTGTGCTTCCGAAAAGTAATTGGTGTAGGGGTCAATGTGCGCCAACATACTATCAATAGCAACCCGCATTAGCTGATTCGGATCGGTCTCGTCAACGTATGTTTGATTGACAATTTTATAGACGGCTGCAAAGTTTTCCATACTTTGCGAAATCCTTAAAAACCGAGCAGGATCTGTTGCTAAAGCAAAAAAACTAAGTAGTACAACTAGAAATAAAGATTTTGAAAAGATGAAATTTTTCATGTGTATGATTGATCAACCTAAGTAGATAACAATGGTAATTATATAACAATATAAACAAAAAATAGTCCCTTTTTGCAAAGGGACTATTTTTTAAATAAGCTATAACACTTTAAAGTATTACCAAGCAATTCCTAAAGCTGTCTTTACTTTAGAAGTGGCATCAATACCACCTTCAGAATAAAGAAGGAATTTTTTGTCAAGTATATAAGTGTATTTGTTATCTTTTGCTACTTTTTTGATTGCTGCGTCTAGTTCTTCATACAAAGGCTTAGTTAATTCAGCTTCTTTTTGTGCCAATTTCTGATCAGCCTCTGAAGCTTCTTTCTGAAGGCTAGCTTGCATTTCTTGCAATTTAGCCTGCGCTTCTTGTTCTTGCTTAGGAGTTAGTTCGCCATTTTGTCCCTTTTTCATCACTTCTTGATAGTACCCTTGTGCTTCTAGTTGCTTTCCTTCTAGAATTTTTTGTAGTTGCTTACCATAAGCCTCTACTTCTGATTTAGCTCTTTTGTAAGCAGGCATTTGTGGAACGATATCTTCAGTAACTATATAGGCAATTGTCTGAGCTTTAGTTTCAGTACCAAAAGTCAGCAGAGTAAACAAGGTGAATACTGACAATAAATTAATGACTTTTTTCATTTTGATGTTTTTAGATTTTAAATGTAAACTTTAGTTTGTAATCAAGCTTGATCACCAGAAATAATGGTTCAACCTTAGCTATGCATAATGCGTTCCAATTTTTAAATTGAAACACAAAGTAAATAAAAAAGCTTGATAAAAAAAGGAATTATTTCGTTAAAATAAACTTAAATATTTTGTCTAAAAGGCTACTTTTCAACCAATTATTATTGTAATCCCATTTTGCAACTTTAACAAATACTTGAGTTCAGCTTGTCGTCCTTATTCAGTGACTGTGCGAAATTAAGATTTCAATTTTATTTGTCAAAAATAATCCTGAAAAATTTAAAATTCTTAAAGAAATTGCGGATTAAAAGGGAGTATTAGAGCGTGGCTTTTAAAACCTTGCTTATTATTTAAAATATTTTTTTAGAGCTTCCGTCAAATCAATAGCTTTATAACTGTTCATGATTGTACTAGCATCTAGTATATAAGCTATGTTTCTCTTTTTTGCTTCAGACTTTAATGCCGCTTCAAATACATCATACAGAGGTTGAGTGAGTGTTTGCTGTCGCTTTAATATTTTTCGATCTGCCGCTGCCGTATTTTTCTCTAATTGAGATTGCTGTGCTTGCAGTTTTGCTTCAGCATCTTGTTGTTGCGTAGGAGTTAAAGAACCTTGCTGGATTTCTATGAGCATTTCCTTGTAGTAAGTAGCAATAGCTCTCTTTTCTTTATCAAGTTGCTTTACGAGTTGTATTTGGTAACTTTCTAAGTCCTGTTGTATTTGTTGGTAACTTTCTAGACCACGCATCAGCGATTCCACATCGACAAAGGCTATTTTTTGTTGAGCCGAAACAGAAACAATCGTAGCTAGGCAGAAAAAAAGAACCACAAAATATTTTATCATGCTTTTTTTAGTTATTCAAGCGCTTAATCACTTCTGCTGTTAAATCTTTGTCATCGGCGGCATAAATAATAGACGAGCCATCAGGGGCCGTAAAGATAAAATCGTATTTACGCTCTTTGGCCAATTTCTGAATTTCGTTGTATACTTTTTCTTGTACCGGCTTAACCAAACTCTGTCTTTTTTTGAACAATTCACCATCAGGTCCAAAACGCGCTTTTTGTAAGGAACGAACTGATTTTTCTTTGTTAACAATTTCTTCTTGCTTTGATTTGCGCATTTCATCACTCAAAAGCGGTTCACGAACTTGATATTCACGGTACATTGACTCAATCTGATCGTATTCCTTTGCTATTTCTTGACGCCACCTTTCAGCTTGTTGTTCAAGTTCACGCTGTGCAGTTTCATATTCTTTTACAGAAGATAATATTTTGTCCATGTCAACGTAAGCAGAGCGTTGTGCTTGAGTTTGAACAGAAAAAAGTAGTAAGAATGGAAGAATGCAGCATAGATATTTCATAGTAGGCATTTAAAAATGTTGGCAATTGTGTTAATCGTTGAGCTAAGTTCAAATATAATCACATTCAATACAATATTTACGCTAAACAGTATTTTTTTTGATGAAAAATATTGGTTTTAACAAAACATTATAGGAATAAAAAAGGAGCTATCGACAAATTAGACAGCTCCTTATTCAAATTTTTTTTTGATACTTAGTGGCTAGTTGGACCCACCGCTTTTAACTTCTTTTCTGAGCTCTAATACTCTTGCATTTAAGATTTTTATTTTAGTTTCCTGAGCAGCGATTTCTTCTTTTTTGGCTTTGATAGAAGCATCTAATTCCGATATTTCTTTGGCTGATTTTTCTTTGGCTGCGGCAACGGCGGCAAAGGATTTTTCTTGTTCTGCTTTGGTATTGGCCCTGGCTTTAGCAATTTCATCTGAGGCTTTCTCTTTTTCTGAAGCAATTTCTTTAGCAGCAGTTGTTTTTGTTTCGTTTAGTAGTCGAGCATTATCTTCTTTGGCCTTGGCAAGATTTTCTGTCATTTTTGTTTTTGCAGTTATATTTTCCTGCTTCAACTTTTCGATCTCCTCTTTTGACTTAGCTCGAATAGCAGCCGACTCCGTAGTCGTTTTCTCTTTGATTTTAGCAATTTGTTCAGCAGCATTTTTTTGATTATTAGAGATGTCGTTTCTTACTTTGGCAATTGTAGAATCTAGTTCAATTTTCATCTTAATTTTCTTGTCATCGGCTGCTTTTTTGGCTTCTGCAACCTCAATTGCTGCATTTTCTTTCGATACAGCTATTTGTTCAGCTACCTCTTCTTTTACCTTTAGCAACTGAAGGGTTTGTTCTTTTTCGACGGCTATTGTATTCGCTTTTATATTTTCGATAGCAGAGGCTGCTTCCGAACGAGTAGTCGCAATATTCATTGCTGCTTTTTCTTTGGCCTCGGCAATTTCGTTAGCCGCCTTTTGGCGTTCTAAAGCTGCTCTTTCTTTGTCGTCAGCAACATTATTCGCCAAATTTTCTTTGATGGTTGCCCGTTCCTCAGATGATTCTCTTTCTAATTTTGCAATAGACTCAGCAATTTGCTCCCTAGTTTTGACTTCTTTTTCTTTGAGCGAAGCAATGCTTTTGAGGGTAGCTTCCTGCGTTGACAATAAATCAGCTGCTGCTTTTTCTTTAGCCGTCATTATTTCTTCAGCCGTGGCTGTCTTCATTTTTTCGGCATTCGATTTAGCTTTGACGATCTGTTGTTCGACTTCAGATTGAATTTCTTTGAGTCGATTTCTTGCTACTTCTTGAGACATTTTAACATCTTCAGCATATTTAGTTTTAGCATCTTTTGCTTCTAAATTAGCCGATTGTATTTTGTCGATGGCTTCATCCTGCGCTTTCTGAATTTCGGTGGCCGCCTTTACTTTAGCATCGGCTACTTCTTTTAGAGACTCTTCTCTAACTTTGGCTTCAAAAGCCTTTGCTTCTTCTATTTTTTTACGTATTTCTTCGTTAATCTTGGCAATTTCTTCATCTGCTTTGGCCTTAGCCTTGATTACTTCATCTGCAATTTCTTTCTTTTTTTTGTCGGCATCTACCCGCGCTTCTTTAACGGATTCGGCCGACAGCATTTTGGCTTTGACAATCTCATCATTGGCTTTTGCTTTGGCACGTGCAATATCTTCAGCTGTTTTAGCATTTTCTTCAGAAGCATTCTCTTTAGATGTTACCACTGAAGATTTGATTCTTGCAATTTCTTCTGCAGCTAGTTGTTTTTCTTGTTCAATCTTACGAGTAATTTCCTCCCGTTCCTTAGAGGCTTTATCAAGCGCTTCAGCAATCGAAGAGGCTGATTTTTCTTGAGTAGTGGCAATTTCTTCAGAGGCTTTCCTCCTTGCTTCAGCTATACTTAATTGGATAGATAATTTTTCTTCTGTAGCACTCTTTTTGACCTCTCCTATTTCAATAGCTGTTTGTTCTCTTAGCTCTTTAATTTCTTTATTGGCTGACTTTTTAGCATTTAAAACATCTTGGGTCGTGAGGCTTTGTTCTTCTTCGGCCTTACGTTTAGCTTCGGATATCTTTACGGCCACCTCTTGTTTGATTTTGCCGAGTTCTTCTTGCATGTTCTCCTTGATGGTTTGTACTTCCACCGAATATTGTTCTTTTGCCATCACAAACTGTTGATGTGCTGCTGCTATTTTTTCGGCGGCAACTTTACGTGCTTCTGCTACTTTTTCAGCCTCTTCTGTTTGTATTTTCTGTACCCGCGCATTCGATTTTTCACGAACTGAAAGGGCTTCAAATCGTGCTTTTTCTACCAAATCGTTTGCATTTTTTTGTGCATTTTCAATGCTTTTGGCTATGTCCGTTCGTGCTTTTTCAATCTCTCTATTGGCTTGCTTACGCGCATCAAGTACTTCTTGGGCTATATCAGCTTGTGTTTTGGAGGCATTTTCTTTGGCTAGTGAAATATCTTTGGACAAGCGCGCTTTAATACGTTCACCTTCATTTTTTAATTCTTCTATTTCGTTATTCAAACCATCTTTGCGAAGCGCTAATTCTCTTTTTAAACGACGTTCTTCATCGTCGGTAAGGTCG
Source organism: uncultured Aureispira sp. (assembly GCA_905480485.1). GTDB lineage: Bacteria > Bacteroidota > Bacteroidia > Chitinophagales > Saprospiraceae > Aureispira. The sequence goes on along the minus strand of CAJQQM010000201.1, from coordinate 17,112 downwards.
TCGCAAGGTGAACCCGAACTGCGAGCAATTGCAGCAGCTGCCGAACTGTTGGAAGAAGAACTCGACTGCGTTGTTTCTTCGCGGACAGTTCGTAAAGTCGAAGTAATTTCTTTATCTTTTACTTTGGTTTCATCCAATTCATCCAAAAAACACCTAAGTATATTTCTTAATTCTAACCTCCTTGAAGCATCTAAAGAATAAGGATACATCTTCATCTGAACCATATTGACTACCCGAATCGAAGAAATAGACTCGGATGCAATCCAACGAATAGCTTTCATATTTAATTGAAGCGTATTGACATAGGCTGCCCTACCCTTGATGGTTGTTTTTTCGCTATCATAAATAAAATCAAAAGGTTGCTTGACCCCTGAAGTGGATATAAACATTAATTTATCTTTCTTCTCGAGCGGTCTGATAAGGGTAGGATTATGTCCGGTTGTGGTTACCGTTGCGGTTACACCTTCCTCTGAATTTTCAAATTCTATCCGAAAATCGAAATCTAAACGCGACACGAGAATCTGCGATTTAGATTTAAGGCTGTGCATGTTTCCATACTTGATGTTTTTGGAGAAAACATCTGAACATTGCGAAAACGCAAATGGCCCAAGAAATAAGAAAAGAAGTATGTTGAGAACTTTTTTCATAATTTAAACTTTTTAGGTTTTAGATGATAATTAGGGTTATCTTTAATTAAAATCAGTAATCGTAACAATTGGAATTAATTGCAAAATTAATTAATGCATCCTGTCTGCTCTAGGCTGTAATGCTTGGACTAACTGTGCTTCATAATCCAAACATTCTTTCCACCTCACACGTGTTTTCTCTTTGCCAATATAGTGCTCGGCTAACTCTAAAAACATTTGATAATGCCCAGCCTCAGACACCATAAACTTATGGTAAAAACGCTTTAATTCGTCTTCTTTAACATACAAAGAAAGCAGCCTAAAACGCTCACAACTTCTAGCTTCAATCATAGCAAAAGTAATTAGGCGGTCGAGAAAAAGTGCTTCTTCAGATACTCTTTTTCTAATAAACTGATGTAGTTTATTCACATATTCATCTTTGCGCTGCTTACCCAGCTTTAATCCTCTTTTTTCAAGCTCTTTCAAAACCAGTCTAAAGTGGCTCCATTCCTCTGTAACTACCGGCGCTACACGTTCAACTAATAGCGCTTTATCGGCATATTTTTGAATTAAACTAATGCAACTAGTAGTCGCTTTTTGTTCACAATAAGCATGATCTGTAAGAATATCTTCAAGCGCCATTTCTGCCAAATTTACCCAACGAGGATCGGTTGGCAACTGCAGACCAAGTATTCTTTTATTTTTTTCTTTCATAAAATAATATTCTTCCCATCAAATGTTTCGTCTATATATGTTCATAAAACGTATATCAACAAAACGAATAATCCCTTCGTTACCTATAATATACGCAAATATACTCAAGAGGTTTAACTTTTACAGATTATAAAAATCTAAATAACATTTGATGTAAAAATTAATCCATTTTTAGAGCTGATTTGATAAATAACTCCAAAGTTGTATAACTTCTCGAGCAGCTTTTACATCGTGTACGCGCAATATAGAAGCGCCTTGCTGCAAGGCAATCATATGCAAGGCTGTTGTTCCGTTTAAAGCCTCATTTTGATGAATCTCTAACAGTTTCCAAATCATTGATTTTCGGGAAACCCCTACTAACACAGGTAATTCTAACTGTTGAAACACTCCTAAGTTTTTGAGTAATTGATAATTGTGCTCTATCGTTTTGCCAAAGCCAAAGCCAACATCTAGCACAATGTCATTAATCCCTTTAGAGCGCAAAAGGGAAATCTTTTCAATAAAAAAATCCATGATTTCCACCAAAATATCTTGGTAATGTGGGGCATCTTGCATCGTTTTAGGTAGCCCTTGCATGTGCATTAAAATATAAGGTACATTTTGCTCGGCAACTACATCAACAATTGAAGCATCAAGATTAAAAGCAGAAATGTCATTGATAAGATGTGCCCCTGCTTTTAATGCATATCGGGCAACATCAGCCCTAAAAGTATCGACCGAAAGAATCGTATTTGGAAATTGCTGCCGTATCCGTTCAATGACCGGCAAGACTCGGTCTATTTCTTCTTGAATACTTACCGATGCAGCACCTGGCCTCGAGGAAAAACCACCTATATCTAAAATAGAAGCTCCTTGTTCAATCATTTTATGTGCCTGTTCGACAATCTGACCACTGTCTTCAATTCTGCTTTTAGCATAAAATGAATCTGGAGTAGCATTCATTATACCCATTATTTGGGGACTTGTCAAATCTAATAGTAAGCCTCGGCAGTTTAATGTCATATGCTATTAATATTCGTGAACAATAATCGACAAATATACTTTTTAATTAGGCATTAACCTATCTATCAGAACGAGAATATACTGGATTTTACCAACATTATATGAAATAATAAATTTTAGCTTTATTTATAATTACGTACCTTTGCGTTGCTTTGTGCAACAAATACTATTTTTCAAAGAACTTAACAAGCTGTATGTGGGCCGCTACATCTATCGATACACCTACATAATAGAACTAAAAAAACTATAACGGACAAACCATGCTGCATATTATAAAACGACGTCATCTAACAAAAGGAAAGCAACAACTCGTTTTTTTATGGTTGATACTATTACATTCGACTATATCTAGTGCACAAAGCCCTTTCTCAAAGACAAATGAAGTTTCTAACAGTTCATCTTCTAAGCCTATTTTAGCTTCTGAAATGGATAGTCTAACAGCGAATCTTTTGGCCGAGGACTTGATGAAGGAAGCGATTGTACATTTTGATGCAGGTCGACTACCAACCTGTTTGACAAAACTCAACGAAGCGATTGCTATCAATACCTTTCAGCAACTTAAGGATATCCTTTATTTTTATCGTGCTATTTGCAAATCCAAAATGAATCGTTCTGCCGAAGCGATTGAGGACTATAACAAAGCTGTTCAGTACAATCCAAAAAAAATAAAATATCGGTATTACAGAGGCCTTGCTTTTTTTCGGATAGGCAACTACGCAAAAGCAGAACTTGATTTTGAATACAGCTTAGAACATCAGGGCAACAACGCCGATCTTTTGCTCAAAATTGGATTTCTAAAAGAACAAAATGAGGAATTGCAAGCGGCCATAAACTATTATAGCCAAGCGATAGAACAACAACCTAATTTGTCGGAAGCTTATTATTTAAGAGGACTGCTACATTTGCGTGTCTTATTGCACGAAAAAGCTTGTCAAGACCTTAAAAAAGCCTCTCAGTTACAGCATCCTGCCGCTGAAGAGGTCTTCCAAAAATATTGCGGTAGTTACTAAAAGCCGAAAAGTCAATTAAGACAAACCTGATATCTTTCCGCTAGAATCGATCAGCATTGCCTCTGACGAGGGGACCGATGGCAATCCGGGCATTCGCATCATTTTGCCTAATATTGGGATAATAAATCCAGCACCAGCTGCATACTCAAACTCGCGAACATTTACGGTGAACCCGGTGGGTCTTCCCAATAATTTTGCATTATCGCTAAACGACTTTTGCGTTTTGGCCATACAAATCGGTAAGTGATTGAGCCCGAGTTTACCAATTCGTTTTAAATCAAGTTCTGCTTTTTTGGAATACACCACGTCATCCGCTCCATAAATTTCAGTGGCTATTTTGTGTATTTTCTCTTTAACAGGAAGATTCCAATCATACAGTCCTTTAAATTTATTATGGTCTGACTCCACTTCTTCTACTACTGCTTTGGCCAAGGAAATCATACCTTCTCCCCCGTCGGCCCAACCTTCCGCTACAATCGCTTGAATCCCCATAGCCTTGCACTTTTTTTGGATCAGTTGAACTTCTTGCTTGGTATCAGAAGGAAAAGCATTGATCGCTACAATCGGATTAAGACCAAATTTACGACAGTTTTCGAGGTGCTTTTCTAAATTTTCAAATCCTTTTTCGACCCTCTCAACCGAAGCAGTATTGTAGGCTTCTTTGGTGGCGCCTCCATGATGTCTTAACGCACGAATTGTCGCCACCAAAACCACTGTTTTGGGTTGAAGCCCTGCAGAAACACATTTGATATTCAAAAATTTCTCGGCGCCCAAATCTGCTCCAAAACCAGCCTCCGTAACAACGTAATTGGAAAGAGACAAGCCCATTTTGGTGGCAATAATCGTGTTAGTACCTTGCGCTATATTGGCAAAGGGGCCACCGTGAATGATCGCCGGATTGTCTTCTAAGGTTTGTACTAAATTCGGCTTGATGGCATCTTTTAATAAAATTGCCATGGCATTTTCGGCTTTTAAATCGCGGGCATATATTGGTTTTTTGTCAAAGGTAAAGCCAATAAAAATATTCCCTAATTTTTCTTTTAAATCATCTATATCTTTGCACATACACAAAATTGCCATCACTTCTGATGCCGGTGTTATATTGAAGCCTCCTTCGCGTGGTATGCCATTAGCCGTTCCACCCAAACCTATGGTAATTTGTCGCAATGCCCGATCGTTCATATCCATAACACGCTTCCAAACAATAGTCCTAGGGTCGATATTGAGAGAATGCTGCTTGGATTGAATATTATTATCAATAAGTGCCGAAAGAAGGTTGTTGGCTTTTTCTACAGCTGAGAAATCACCTGTGAAATGCAAATTAATATCTTCCATCGGTACCACTTGTGCATAACCGCCCCCTGCAGCCCCGCCTTTAATTCCAAAAACAGGACCTAAAGAAGGTTCTCTCAAAACAACAGTTGCTTGTTTGCCTATTTTGTTAAGTCCTTCCGTCAATCCAATAGAAGTAGTTGTTTTGCCCTCGCCTGCCGGAGTTGGTGTCATTGCCGTTACTAATATTAGGTGATTTTGAGCTACCTTTTTCTCATCAATCAAATGAAGGGGCAACTTCGCCTTATACTTACCATAATATTCCAAATATTCGGCATCTATTTTCAATTTCTGAGCAATTGTTTTAATATGACTCATCGTATTTTGCTGAGCAATTTCAATATCGGTCAAAAAGGTAGTATCCTCCATCTTTATTTTTTTTATGAATAGAATCTAATTAGAACATTTCACTAGATAATAGCTTGATGTTGCCGTTAAATGTACAATAAAATCTTCAAGTTTGAATAATTTTACTAAATTAAGATGTTATTCAATATCCTTAAGCTGAAGCAATATCATGAAACGAAAAGTAAGCATTATTCCTCCCGAAGAACTGGCCGATTTGACCATCAAACCCAAAAAGAAAAAAGCAGCCGGCATCCCAGCTGTTATGGCCTCTTTAGAGCATCTAAAAAAAGAATTGGGCGTAGCAAAGGGTATTCAGATGTTGAACAAAATGAACCAAAAAGGGGGCTTTGATTGTGCAGGATGTGCTTGGCCCGACCCCGATGGCAAAAGATCATCTTTGGGCGAGTATTGCGAAAACGGTGCAAAAGCGCTTGCCGAAGAGGCTACAAACAAAAGAGTTGACCCTAGTTTTTTGGCTCGATATTCTGTAGAAGAAATGAGCACCTGGACAGATTATAAAATCGGAAAATCAGGTAGAATCACACAACCGATGTACTTGGCGGCGGACCGTTCGCATTATACTGCTATAAACTGGAATCAAGCTTTTGAAATTATTGGTAAACAATTCGATGCTTTAGACCATCCTAATCAAGCGGTTTTTTATACTTCTGGGCGAACGAGTAACGAAGCTGCCTTCATGTATCAGCTTTTGGCTAGACAATGGGGGACTAATAACCTGCCCGATTGTTCCAATATGTGCCACGAGTCGAGTGGCAAAGGCTTAAGTGAGACAGTCGGCATCGGTAAAGGTTCGGTGACTCTAGAAGATTTACACGAATCTGAACTCATTGTTGTTATCGGACAAAACCCCGGCACAAATCATCCTAGAATGCTTTCTGCTTTGGCAAAATGCAAACAAAACGGGGGGAAAGTGGTCAGCATAAATCCTATTCCTGAAGCTGGCTTAGAATGTTTTGTGGACCCTCAAAAGGTGGGACACATTCTAAAAGGCGGCCAAACAATAAGTGATCAATATTTACAGGTAAAAATCAACGGAGATGTTGCCTTGCTTAAAGCCACTATGATACTAATGCTTCGTGCAGAGAAAAAAAATCCGGGAACTGTCTTTGATGTAGAATTTATAGAAAGCCAATGTGAAGGGTATCCTGAATTAATCAACAATCTAGAACAAAGCGACTTTGATTTGGCTGTCCAAGAAAGTGGAGTACCCGAACAAGCTATCCGAGACTTTGCCGAATTAGTGATTCAGCGCAAAAAAATTATTATTTGCTGGGCAATGGGTATCACACAACACGAAAATGGTGTCGAAAATGTACGCGAAATTGTGAACCTACTTTTGCTTAAAGGCGCTATTGGCAAAAAAGGTGCTGGCACGTGCCCGGTAAGGGGGCACAGTAATGTACAAGGCGACCGAACTGTTGGCATCTGGGAAGCTCCTAAGGAGCCTTTTTTGAAAAACCTTGACGACCGTTTTGATATGAAAGCGCCCCGTGAACACGGCTATGATGTAGTGCACGCCATTAAAGCCATGAACGAAAACCGCGTTAAAGTATTTGTAGCGATGGGCGGTAATTTTATTTCAGCTACGCCCGACAGTTTGTTCACAGGACAAGCCGTACAAAACTGTGACTTGACGGTTCAAATTTCAACAAAGCTAAATCGCTCACATCTTGTTACGGGCAAGGAGGCACTTATTCTTCCCTGCCTGTCTCGTTCAGAAAAAGATATTCAAGCTTCAGTGTTGCAGTTTGTTTCGGTCGAAAACTCCATGGGGGTAGTGCACAGTAGCCAAGGTACTTTTCCGCCAGCATCTAAATACTTGAGAAGTGAACCAGCTATAGTTGCAAGTATTGCAAGGGCTATTTTGAAAAATAAAACGACGACTAACTGGTCTGAAATGGCTTCCAACTATGATCTTGTAAGAGAACACATCGAAGCTGTTATTCCTGGATTTGAACACTACAACCAACGGGTTCGTATTCCCGAAGGGTTTTATTTGCCAAATGGTGCTCGACATAAAAAATTTAAAACAAGCTCTGGCAAGGCTAAATTTACCATCAATCCTATTCCAGAAAGAACGGTTGCACAGGGGCATTTTATACTAATGACCATACGGACACACGACCAATACAATACGACCATTTATGGTATGAACGACCGATACAGAGGAATTGTCAATGAACGGCGTATCGCATTGATGAACCAGATAGATATGGAAAAACTAGGCTTGTCCAATCATGACATCATCCATTTCAAAAGTTATTTTAAGGGTGAAGTAAGAGAAGCGCGTCAATTTAAAGTCGTCGCTTACGACATTGCAGTAGGTTGTATTGCCACCTATTTCCCAGAGGCCAACTGTTTAGTTCATCTCGACAATAAAGCGAAAGTAAGCCATACGCCTGCCTCTAAATTCATAGAGGTGGCAGTAATAAAGGCTTCATAAGTTAGACGGCGAGGTACTACAACCACATTCTTTAGAGCTTTAAGCGCCAGTCATTAGCATAACAGGTGGTTTTACTTCCCCTGCTAAAGCCCATTAGGCTTAGACCAAATTGTTTGGCATATTCTACCGCCAAGGACGAAGGTGCTGAAACTGCTGCTAAAATAGGAATAGCTACTGAGTAGGTTTTGGCTACAATTTCGTAAGAAATGCGCCCACTTACGACCATACAGATCGCCTCTTCTAATTTTTTATTGTTCAATAGGTCACCTATGACTTTATCCACTGCATTGTGCCTCCCTATATCTTCTTTGATGGACAAAAGCTGACCTGAATTATCAAAAGCGGCAGCAGCATGTGACCCTCCACTATGCTTAAAATCTTGTTGCATTTGTTGCATGGCAGAAAACATAGTATACAGCTTATTAACTTCAAGCTGAACATTGCTATTTAGGCAAGCCTTGTAAGTCGATACATCATCGAGTTTTTGCTTGCCACAAATACCACACGATGAAACAGATAACAAGGTTCTGTTATTGTTGAACCCCGGTCCGATTTGATTTCTATCAAGCTGAACATCCGCCACACGTATCACCTTATTTTTTTGACGATATCGGATTGAAATGGGCTGCATGCCACGATAAATATCTTCGGAAAAAAGTAAACCCCGAATTAAGGCATCATCCGAACCCGGTGTACGCATTGTCAGACTGAATGGTTTTTGATTGATGGTAATTTGAAGTGCCGCTTCTTCCGTGAGTGCGTCGTCTACCAATATGGCCTCATCAGCTAAAAATTTTTTACCCTCATAATTTTTAATAGACATAATCAAGGTGTCAATGGCTAAAAATAATGCTTACCATGCCAGGTAAACCTTTTAAATATACAACAATCCAATCAAGGCTTGTAAAAACAAAGTAAGCTTTATAAGAAAAAGCTGACTTTAGGCTTTAAAACACAAAAAAAAAGCACCCGACCAATAATAGTCGAGTGCTTTTTATCAATAGTAGGCTATTTTATTATTGCTTGATGAATCGCTGTGTATACAGGCTTCCATCCTTATTTTTGAGCACGAAGGTATAAACTCCTGCCGTTAAAGATTCTACAGATACTACAGATGTAGCATTTAATTCGGTAGCCTCCCATACTCGTTGTCCGTTGATGTGATATATAGCTGCACTAAAAAAACCATTGGATTGAATGTCAATCGTCAAAAAGTCACTTACGGGATTGGGGTATAATTTGTAGGGTACTTCTTGCTGACTTGCAAAAGCATTGACCGACCCTACTATTGAACTTACTACTGCCATCGCCTCGGGCGAAAAGCCAACAATAAAAGAAGCAACACTGTCTCCGGTCATATTGTAATAAACACCTTGATTATTATTTTGATTTAGATAATCGATGTGACTGACTGCAAAACGGTTGTTAAAGGTATCTAAGGCAAAGGCAAACGAACCACTAATAGTAACAATATCGGCATTGACCACTGCATTATTCGCAAAATCATACGTGCCTACACCATTATCAAAAGGAATATACCACACCCCTGAACTTGCATTAAATGCAGTAGGCCCATAAGACTTAGGCTTTAGGTCTACACTTGTTGCTTGGGTACTGAAGGTTTGGTTGGTTAAATCGTAGCTTGAAATTGTATTAGAAACGCCATTTAGGGTATAAATAACATCTCCCTCTAAGATCATTCGTCCGATTTCGTCTCCATTATTTGAAAGTGTATCCATTCGAACCAAAGACATATTAGTCAAATCGACAACAGCTAAATAGCCTAAAGTATCTCCAAAACCTGCTGTTTGAGCATTGTTCTGAGCAATATAAGCGTAGTTGTTGTGTACGACAAAATCTTTAGCAGGTTTGCTGATTGCAGGTATACTGTCAACAAAACTAAGATCGGTACTGTTGAAAACTCTGAAATGATTGGGATAAGGCCCTACTGCCCCCCAAGGCGCATACCAATTACCTGCCAATACATAGCCGTTACTGACCGCTAGTTTGATGGTACTCTCGGCACCAAAAGCAACCGAGGATACTCTTGACATATTGGTTAAATCATATTTAATGATACTGTCTTGTGCGGCCACAAAAGCATACTGTCCATCTATCACGACATCTTGAATCGAATTGGTGTAAATAGTATCTATGGCTGAAAGGTTGCCACCAGTCAAACTTTGACTGGTAAAATTAGCGTATTCGCTAGTCCCAAAAACACCTCCGTTGATAACAACCAAGTCTTGTGCTGAGGAAATAAAATAAAAAGAAATAAATAGGAAAATAAACAGGAAACGATGCATAGCAAAAAATTTTAAATAAGTGAATTAAAATTTGGCTATACTAACGGGAAAGCAGGCGCAACCACCAAAAGCAGGGGTTTTGACCGGCGTTGCTTCAATCCGCGAAAGCAATGACCAAGGAACAAAGGCAGGTATCGTGACTTACAACAAAATTGAGCCTATGGCAAAAATCACCAAAATAAAATCAATGCTGTTGCTTACAGTTGCGGGACAGTTCAGGATTTACACCTGATTCCCTTTTAATCTCATTCTAAAATGAGCACCCTTATTCTATTATGCTGCAAAAGTAATAGAAGCTTTTTAATATCGAAGCTTTATGCTAAAAATTATTCAAAAAATATTTTAGTTTTGGCACGTGGCTGCCATGTATTTCCATCTACAGTTGCCACTGCCTTAAGATAAAAGTCAGAATTAACGCCTTTCATTGATTTCATCAATCCTATTAAGTTTCGCTGCAGAAAACCTTTTGAGGCTCGTTGGTCCATCGCTGACTGAACCGGTTCAAACGCTAACTTAAAGAATAGCATTTTAGAATTCCCTTCACTAACTTGAAAGGAGTGTTGATATTGCCAACTACCTAAAATAAATTCATCTATGCGCTTATCTTCGCCACGACCTCTTGTATAAACTTCGATAAATTGTACCTGTATATCGTTAATTCTTTCGACGCGTTTTGACTGTACCTCTAATTCACCATTGATGGTTTGAACATCGCGGGGATAATGATCTAATACATGTAGCCTGAGTTTAGTGCCTTCTATTCCAAACCATTTCTTTACTTTACCAAACATAACATCGGACTTTTAATTTGTAAAACTTTCCTAAAATTAATAGAACAACAGTATTATTCAAAAACTTGTTCCATTTTTGAATAAAAAATAGCCTTTGAGGCAAAAGCTTGACTCGGAAGTGTTATCAAGGCCGATTAATGACTATTTTTTGTTGAAAAACGCCTTTAGGTGTTGTGAATACTGCCAGATATATCGAATTACTAAGCTGAGATGCAGGTATATGAATGGCAGTGTACCCTGCCTGATATTGCTGTACAGCTGTCTGTAGTAGAAGTTGTCCGTCAAGCGCATAAATTTGCACATGCCCTTGAACCTCGTAAGCGGCATATACCTCTAGCGGGATAGACCTTTGCTGCACTGGATTCTGTTGAAGTTTAAAACTGATTTGTTGTTCTAATTGAAGATCTTCGATAGGAGTTATTAGGGCACTTGCTTGAAACTTATTAAAAGAAGAAGGATGCGCACAAGTCGAATAATTACTAATTGCTGTAACCCTCCATGCATAAAATTTATTTGCTTGTAGGTTGGAAGTAGGCAAATCTAGATAATTTTGACCATTGTACTGATAGCCTCGATAGATAACATCGCTACTGTTAGGCAGCCAAACATTAGGAATAATCGTACCATACACCTCTACATAATGCCATGGTGCCCCGGCTAGCTGCGTCCACTCCAAACGGATGCTAGGATCTGACAAAGGCCCGTGCAATGCATTGTTGAGGGGCATCAATGCCTGAGGAGGGGCAACAGCAGACAAATCGGTCGTTCCATTTGGGCTGTTAGAGACCCACGTTCTTTGTGCAATATCAATGGCTATCGCTGCTTTTTGATCGAACGAAAAGTGTTGCATGCAATTGTCTGATGCGTATGACATGATATTAGAATCGTCTGGTTGCAGCGTAGCACCTACAGGATCTTTTACAGTTACATGGTAAGGACAATTGGTTCGAGCGGAAAAGTAATCGGCTGCCGTTCCGCAAAAACCATCACCTGCAGTGGCGCAGTTTGACCCTGCTGTTCTACTGACACGTTCCACCGGAAAACCATTTATTGACCCTGGGGCGTTCGTGCCACCGTACATAGCTTCAGCATTATTCCCTTCCCACCCATAAAAGGTATGCGGAAGGCCAAAGTAGTGCCCTATCTCATGCGCTTCAACCTTAGCCTGAGGACTCATCATACTTTTTAGAAGAAATATGTAATCAGAATATGAATACCAACTTGCCCATTGATTGTTGATAGAACGCCCAATTGTAATATTTATAGTCCCCGGAATTTGCCAATTACTCATTGTAGTTTCGGAAGCTACCGAAGATGCATCTGAATCAATTGCATCTGATTGCCTAAAATGGATTTGATTATGAATAAAAAACTGGACATTTTGATCGGCATAAAGGGTGTTTAATCCACACAAAAATGCAAAAATTTCTTTCTCCGTTGCCGCCCCTTCGCCAGCAACATTCGAAACAGAATGAAAGGATATAGGAATATAGCTGATGCTTCTTCGTTGAACTAATTGATTTATTTGTTCTTTGGTATACAATTGGCGTTGATACAACAATCGCTGTTTAATTAATGAGGCCGTTTGAGGACTCAAACGGCAATTAGACGACTGACTACTTAAGGAGCCTGCAAAAATAAATACAAGAACGATCGTCAAGCATAAGGGGTTCATAAAGGGTATGTTGTAGTGGTGGCAGTATACATAAAAACGGATGATTAAAGTTACTGTTCAATCAGGTTCTTTGGGATTATTATACTTTCGAAAGGGGTTAAAAGTTTCAATTTAAGACCAAAGATGACAATTATTAGCCTACAACTGCTTTTGCCTTAAACAAAAAAATCCCGAAAAATTCGGGATTTTTTTGTTGTATATCGTGTCAATCTAACGCTGAATACGTAGTTTTTTTTGCAAAGTCCCCCTTTTAGAGGACAAGGCAATCATGTACATACCGTTAGATAATTGATCGGCAGGTAATTGAATCAATTGCTCTCCTTGCTGAAAATTTAGTTTTTCTAGTGCATAAACTTTGCGGCCATCCATCGCATAAATCGATAATGAAGCTACAATTTCTTCAGCAGTATATAATTTCATGGATACATCCGAACTACTGACCGGATTACTTATGAGGTCTAATGTCATCAACTTATCTATCGGTAATTGATCTAATGATGTCGCTAAAGCACTAGCTTCGAACTTGTAATAAGCAGAGGGGGTGGCACAAGTAGAATAATTACTTAAAGGAGTTACACGCCAAGCATAAAACCTACCGGCTTGTAAATTAGACGTTGGCAAATCAAAATAACTATTGCCGCTATAAATATACCCTCTGTAAATAACATCCGTTACATTCGGTACCCAAACATTAGGAATAATTGTTCCGTAAACCTCCACATAATGCCAAGGGGCACCAGAAAGTTGTGACCATTCAAGTCTTACAGTAGGGTCACTTACGGGCCCTAAAAGTGTATTATCGAGCGGTGAAATAGCCGTTGGTGAAGGCATCATAGCCAAATCGGTGGTACCATTTGGTGTATTGCTTAGCCAACTACGCTGTGCAATATCCATAGCAATTGCTGTTTTCTGATCCGAAGAAAATGTGTTGACACAAGCATCGTAAGCATAGGACATAATATTAGATTCGTCCGGGTTAAGCGCATTTCCATAAGGGTCTTTGGCCGTAACAATATAGGGACAATTGGTTCGAGAAGAAAAGTAATCTGCCTCGGTACCACAAAATCCGTCACCGGCGTTGGTACAGTTGGCTTGTACCCCAGTTCTTGGAACTGCCTCCGGTGAAAATGACCCCCATCCACTGCCAATACTACTAGGAACACTTTGCCCACCATAATCGGCTTCGGCATCTAAACCTTCCCAACCGTAAAATGTGTGGGGCATCGTAAAAAAGTGGCCTATTTCGTGGGCCTCTGTTTTGGCTTGAGGAGACATCATTTGCTTGAGTAAAAAAATGTAATCACCAAAGCCTGAATACCAACTTGAAGATGGATTGTTGAGAGAACGACCAATCGTGATATTAAGTGTCCCTCCAACTGACCATCCGTTCATGGCTTGAGAAGAGGCATTGCTACTAGCATCATCGTCAATAGCGTTAGAAGTTCTGAAATTGATTTGGTTGTAAATAAAAAACTGTACATCTTGGTCGGCGTAAATATCGTTAAGGCCACACAAAAATGCAAAAATTTCTTTCTCCGTTGCTGCCCCCTCACCTGCAGTATTCGAAACGGAATGAAAAGATACAGGGATATAAGTGATGGTTCTTTGCGACATTAAATCGATTACCTGTTGCTTGCTAAATTTAGCCCTATTATCAAACAATCTTTGTTTGATGAGTGCATCTGCCTGAGCATTGACGCCACATTTAAAAGGTGCTTGAGCAAACAGGGAAATGCTGAAGCAAATAAACAAGTAGAGTAAGCCATTTTTTTTCATAGTAAAAATTTTTAATACTGATGCAGCGCATCTATTTAATTTATAACAAAAATAGCATTTTAAACTCTTTTACAAAATACTATTCTGCTTTTTTGCGCATCAGCAGAACTATAAGTTATGATTTAGCACAAAAAAGGTTGCTACAAGCTATGTAGCAACCTTTTAAGAAGTTTTGTTAGTTTATCGACTAATCACTACTTTTTGTTGAAGTGTTCCTCTAGAAGTAGACAATACAGCAACATAAACACCGTTAGTAAGATTGTCGGTAGGCAATTGAATAATACTCTGCCCTTGTTTGAATTCCTGCTTGGTAAAAGATACAACTTCTTTACCTTCCATACTATACATGCGAATAGACCCTATAACATCTGTAGCAGCATACACCGAAAACGGGATAAAAGAACTACTAACAGGGTTTTCTTTCACTTCAAATTGCATTTGTTTTTCGATCGGCAAATCCTCTACCGAAGTAGTAACGGCACCTGAAGCTTCAAAAAGATAATACGGAGAATACCCTGCACAGGTGGACGTAGCATTGAAGGCTTTGATTCTCCAGCCGTACTTTGCACCAGAAACCAAATCGGTGGTAGGAAGGTTGTAGAATGCATTGCCGCCATATACCACACCTTTGAAAATAACAGTAGATGTATTGACTGCACCAAAGAAATAGGTGCCAAAAACCTCTAAATAATACATGGTAGCATTCGGAACAGGGTCCCATTCTATTCTTACCGTTGAGTTCGTGATTGGCCCGAGTAAAGCTCCAGCCAAAGGAGAAACAGGTGTAGTTAAGCCGGTAACATCGGCGGTACCGTTTGGACTAGAATTTACCCAATTTCGAGCAGCGATATCAACAGCAATAGCTGTTTTTTGTTCTGTAGAAAACTGCGTAACACAGTTGTCAGAGGCATAAGACATAATGTTTGATTCGTCAGGATCAAGGCTGTATCCGTTTGGATCTTTCATAGTAGGATTGTAAGGACAGTTGGTGCGCGCAGAATAATAATCCGCTTCGGTATCGCAAAAACCATCTGCAGCTTGATTGCAATTAGATTGAGAACCAGACCTTGGAACCTTTTCGGGTGTAAAAGCCGACCATCCTGAACCGATATTATTTGGTACATTTTGTCCACTGTAATCCGCTTCAGCATCAATACCTTCCCATCCGTAGAACGTGTGGTTCAGCGTAAAAAAATGCCCAATTTCATGCGATTCAGTTTTGGCGGCAGCCGTCAACATATTTTTTTGTAGCATGATATAATCCCCTTGAGGACTGTACCATGAAGACCCTGCGTTATTAATTGATGCGGATAAATACAGATTGATAGTACCCGCTACTTTATAACTTACCATGTAGTTGGCCGATGTATTCGACCCTGCATTGTTGTATATATAGGTATTGACGCGGTTGATGATAGAATTGTGGATATAAAACTGAATGTTTTGATCTGCATAAAAAGCATTTAAGCCACAAAGAAAGGCTAAAATAGTCGCTTCAGGAGTCTTGCCTGTACCAGATGCATCCCCTGATACATTGTGTATCGAAAGTGGCAAATAGGTAATTGTACGTTTGTTGACTAAATCCTCTACCTCTTTGGTATCAAACAATTGACGATTTTGCATAAGACGAGCTTTTATTAGAGCTCCGGCTTCTTTACTGACACTACAATTTACAGGATTGTGTTGACTATGATTGTGTTGGGCATGGGAAAAATATGGAAAAATGAGGCATAATAAGAGTACTAGCTTTTTTGAATTCATAATGTGTATTGTTTAACAATGTTTTGTTGCAGTGTGCTTGCAATCACGACTGCGTTATTTGGCAATTTTAGTGTAAATTTATTTATAATAACTCAAAATAGAACCATAAGTTCAGATATATTTCAAAAAGATTACAAAAGCATGTCTTTTATTTTGAATCCAAAAAAATCAAAATAAGGGTTAAATTGTGTCCTAATTTACAACTTTCGCATGTTAATTAATTCTAAAAAAATAGATTTTTTACGTCTAGACACTTCAACTTCAGAGGCATCATTCATAATAATTTTATTTTTATTTTTTTGAAATTGTTTGATATGGTTTAAACTAATTAAATGTGATTGATGTACCCTAAAAAAGCCCTCTGAAGATAATAGGGCTTCAAATTCCTTTAGGGTTTTGGGCGCTACTATTTTTTTTCCATTTTCTAAAAAAATGATCGTATAATTGCTACTCGCCTCACAGCGTATTATTTGAGAAAGATGCACGAAACTAAATTCGTCAACCGAAGGGATCGCCAACTTATCGAATACCTTGTTGCTATACATTTCCATCATTGAATCTAATGATTTTGATGTATTAGACGATTCTATTTTTATTTTAGAAACCGCATCTTTAAGTTCGAGCGGATCGATTGGTTTTAGTAGGTAATCGATGGCCGAAAACTTAAAAGCTTTTAGAGCATATTCATCATAAGCCGTGGTAAAAATCAAGTTAAAATTAATTTGAGGCAACCTTTTTAACAAATCAAAGCCGGTACCGTCGTTCATTTTAATATCCAAAAATAATAAATCTGTCTTCTTGTGCGCCAACAGCTTTAGCCCCTCCTCTACTCCATTTGCAGTTCCAACAACATTAACAGTAGGGCAATGCATCTGCAAAAAACTCATCAAGGTTAACTGAGCAGCTTGTTCATCATCAATTATTATAGCATCTAACATAAACTTTATATTTGGTGGTTATACTTTGTATTTTATGGGAAGCAATAGTTCAACCTGCGTACCTACTGCACTACCGTTATCATCTTTGAGGTCAACAAAACGAATAAATGGTTCGGTTATTTTTTCTTTAATGGTAAGATACTGCAAACGCTGTTCGGTTATTTTTACCCCTAATGACTCTTGTTGTGTATCATTTTTATACACCGCAGAAGCCTTTCTTCCAATACCGTCATCTTCTATACAGCATTTAATAAGATATTGGCTATATTCTGAAAATGTCACTTTTAAAGTTCCTTTCTCTGATTTTCTCAACAAGCCATGTATAATTGCATTTTCAATAAAAGGCTGAATCACTAAAGGTGGAATCAT
>CAJQQM010000200.1 GCA_905480485.1 uncultured Aureispira sp. | reverse complement strand
TGAAATACATCAATTGCCATATTTAACTCATCCCAATCTTGTTCGTAGGCCATCATAGCAATCGCCATCAAATTGGCCCCCACCGAAAAATGTTCGGCATTGTTACCAATTACCAAACCATTCCAATCGCCTTGTTCGGCGATTTCGATTGATTGATGCAAACCACGGATAACGCCCTCGCCTAGTGAATTCATTTTAGAACGAAATTCGAAACATAAAACGCCATCGCCTATATCGTGCAAGGCTGAATCTGAATTCTCCCAAACTACCGAAGAAGATCGAATATTGTTTAGAACAATAAATTCTTCGGTACCCGGTACTACTTTATAAGATTTTGAATCGATATCATAATAGGTTTGTTTGGAACCCTCTAATTTATAAAAAGAGTCGTGTCCTGCAGCCACCATATCGTGTACCCATGCGGCAACTTGCTGACCATCAGCTTCTGCCATTGCAATACCTTCTTTGATACCAATCATGTCCCAGTATTCAAAAGGCCCTACTTTCCAGGCAAAACCTGATCGTAGGCCATCATCGATAGAGAATAAATCGTCTGCAATTTCTGGAATTCGGTTCGAAACATAGGCAAATAACCCTGCTAAAGAACGCTTAACCAATTGTGCCCCTTTACAGTCGGCGTATTTATCGTTACAAAATGTACGAACTTTTGCCTTTAATGAATCCACTTGTTTAGCCGCCGACAAAGAATCTAATTTAACGCGTTGAGTTGGATGGTATTCAAGTGTCGATAAATTAAGCCCTAGCTTGATACGTCGTCCGGAGGCATCTTTTTGTTTGGTTCTTTCATAAAAACCTTTTTTGGTTTTGTTGCCCAAAAATTTGTTTTCAAGCATAAAACTCAAATATTTTGGCATGCTAAAGGCGGTTGTCTGCTCATCATCGGGACAATTTTCAACAATTCCTTTAATCACTTTTTCTGCAGTATCCAAACCCACTAAATCGCCCAATGCAAAGGTACCTGTGCGCGGACGACCAATTGCGTCACCTGTTAATTTATCTACTTCTTCGATAGATAAACCCAACTCTTCGGTCAATTGGAAGATTTTAGCCATCGCATAAACCCCTACTCTATTTGCGATAAAAGCAGGAGTATCTTTGCACATCACCGCACGTTTGCCTAGATATTGATCAGCATAAGACATAAAAAAGTCGAGTACAGTAGGGTCGGTCTGCGGACCAGGTATTACTTCAAATAATCGTAAAATACGGGGAGGGTTAAAAAAGTGTGTCCCACAGAAATGTTTTTGAAAATCTTCGGAACGTCCTTCTGACATTAATCGAATAGGTATTCCTGAAGTATTAGATGTAACCAAAGAACCGGGCTTACGATATTTGTCTACTTTTTCAAAAATTTGTTTTTTGATATCCAAGCGCTCAATGACAACTTCGATAATCCAATCGCAATCACTAATTTTGGCAAAATCGTCGGTAAAATTACCCGTAGTAATTTGGGCAGCTGTCTTAGTATCGTAAAAAGCAGAAACAGGTTTTCTGTTTTTGATACAAGCTTTTAAAGCGCTATTAACAATACGATTGCGTGCTGCGGGATCGTTTTTTTCTGCATCACTCAGGTCGAATGGTACGATATCAAGTAATAAGACCTCTAAGCCGATGTTTGAAAAATGTGCAGCAATGCCCGAACCCATAATGCCGGAACCTAATACTGCCACTTTTTTAATTCTTCTACTCATTCTTTTTAAATTGTTTTGGAATGGTTAGTTAATAAAGGGAATTCTGTTGAAATAATATGCGTTAATATATCTAAACTAACAGAATACAGACTAAATCATTAGTTTATGTAATACTCTAAATTATTTGTTAATGAACCTCAAGACGCCCTAAGACACGTTGACAAGCAGCTTCTAATAAGCTTTTGTCTTTGTATAAACGCATCATCATCAGCGCCCCTTCAATTTCCATCACGGATTGTTGTGCCAATACTTCTGCTTTTTTAGTCGGATGTTTTTCTTCGAAAAGATGCTGAAATGCTGCAATCCAATCCGTAAAAAAGGCTTTTAACTCTTGTTTAAATTCCATTACTGAACTGATAGATTCGAGTGTCATATTGCCAAATAAACAACCTGAGGCATCTCTAGTAATAATAGGTGCCTGCATTTCGAACAATTTAATGAATCGATCTTTGGCACTCAAATCGGTTTCGTAGGCAATCGAAAAAACTTTGTGATGATAATACTTGTGTAACATTTGCAAGACTGCCTGCATGAGATCTTCTTTGCTTTTAAAATGGTAATAGAAACTACCCTTTTGTAGGCCACAAGCCTCAGCCAAATCACTCATAGATGTTTTGTAATAGCCACGTTGTCGAAAAACTTCGACCGATTTATTGATAATTTCTTCTTTAGTTGTCTTCTGTAAAGGCATATCTAGGGATTGATGTGCCCAAATTTACCAAACGTTTGTTTGATATGCAAATATATTCCTTTCTTTTTTAACCAAACGGTTGTTTTAGGTGTCTAGTCCATTCAGCTATTTTTTATTTAGAACAATAATAGGAGTATTAGACAAAGTAAAAACTAAACTCGACATCAAAAAAGTG
>CAJQQM010000199.1 GCA_905480485.1 uncultured Aureispira sp. | reverse complement strand
GTATCGGAAAACGCACATTCGTCAGATTTCGCAACATGCACACTCTGAGATTGTGGGAATGTTACCTGAAGCAAATTGGGTTACTCGAACGCCTACTTTACGCCGAAAGGTGGCATTGTTGGCGAAAGTTCAAGATGAAGCAGGACATGGTTTGTACTTGTACAGTGCTGCGGAAACATTAGGCATTAGCCGAGATGAGTTGTATGAAAACTTATTATCAGGTAAGGCAAAATACTCCAGTATCTTTAATTATCCAACCCTTTCTTGGGCGGATATGGGGACAGTAGGTTGGTTAGTTGATGGTGCTGCTATCATCAATCAAGTGATGCTGACCCGTACTTCTTATGGGCCTTATGCTCGTGCAATGGTTAAGATTTGTAAAGAAGAAAGTTTTCATCAGCGACAAGGCTACGAAATTATGATGACGCTTGCCCAAGGTTCTGCCGAACAAAAACAAATGGCGCAAGATGCTTTAAATCGTTGGTGGTGGCCCTCATTAATGATGTTTGGTCCAAATGACGCTGAATCTACGCACTCTGCACAATCAATGAAATGGAAAATCAAACGTAAATCTAACGACGAATTGCGTCAATCCTTTGTAGATGCAACCATCAAACAAGGAGAATATCTAGGGCTTACTTTTCCGGATAAAGATTTGAAATGGAACGAAGAACGTGGACACTACGATTTTGGTCCAATCGATTGGGATGAATTTTGGACGGTTGTAAAAGGGGGAGGCCCCTGCAACAAACAGCGTTTGTCTGATCGTAATAAAGCTTACAACGAAGGTATATGGGTGCGCGAAGCTGCATTAGCACATGCCAAAAAAAGAGCATCACGTCAACAACAAGTAGTATCATAAACCATCATAAACACTGAAATTATGTCTAATTCAGAATGGCCTCTATGGGAGGTATTTATTCGGTCAAAGGCTGGTTTGCACCACAAGCACGCCGGCAGTCTTCATGCCGTAGACCAACAAATGGCAATTGAAAACGCTCGTGATGTATACACACGACGTAATGAAGGCCTTAGTATATGGGTGGTAGAGTCTAAGCACATCACTGCCTCAGACCCTGAAGACGGCGATATGTTTGAAGCGGCCAAAACAAAAGCCTACAGGCATCCAACTTTTTATGACATCCCCGATGAAATCGGACACATGTAATTTATCCTTCATTCAAATATCCAAAAGTGGGAAATAACAATAACTTACTCGAGTATATTCTGCGAATAGCAGACAATTCATTGATTTTAGGGCACCGTGTTTCAGAATGGTGTGGACACGGGCCTAGCCTTGAAACCGATATTGGATTGACCAATATCGCCTTAGATTTGGTCGGACACGCCCGAACCCTGTTAGACTATGCTGCCGAAGTCCAAAATTTAGATAAATCCGCCGATGATTTAGCTTTTTTGAGGGATGTACGAGGTTTTAAAAACTGTCTTCTTGTTGAACAACCAAATGGAAACTTTGCAGACACTATTGCACGTCAGTTTTTATTTGATTCCTTTAATTATCATTTTTACGAAGCCTTACAAGAGAGTCAGGATGCACAATTGGTGGCAATTGCCAAAAAGTCAATCAAAGAAATAGCATACCATTACCGCTACAGTGCAGAATGGATGATTCGATTGGGAGATGGTACCGATGAAAGCTATGAAAAGATGCAAGCTGCCTTAGAACAACTGTGGACCTATACCGACGAACTTTTCCGAATGGATGCATTGGATGAAGCGATGTTAGAAGCAGGTATTGGTGTAGACCTTAAGCTAGTAAAAATCTACTGGAATGAACGTGTCGATCACATACTTGCCGAAGCATTGTTGAGTCGCCCGAAGGATGCGTGGATGCAGAAAGGAGGAAAGCAGGGAATGCACAGCGAACACATGGGATTTATTTTAGCTGAAATGCAGTGGATGCAACGTGCATATCCGGGATTGGAATGGTAACTTAATATTGAAGCAATGACAGAAGCGCATTTTCGAAAGCTAGAACAAATGTACCTCAAAGCTGCACCGATTAATAGGGTTCATTTTCCGAGTACTCAACTTAGTATACAAAAAGCTTCTGCAACGGTTAGTTTAGAAGTTCATCCGGATTATTTCCACGCTTTAGGGGCGATGCACGGTTCTGTATATTTCAAATTGTTGGACGATGCTGCTTTTTTTGCAGTAAATTCTTTAGTAGAAGATGTATTTGTTCTAACAACTAATTTTAATACGCACCTTGTTCGACCTGTAAGCAAGGGCCTTATAAAAGCGGTTGGCACTGTGAAATTTAGCTCTAAAAATCTGTGGATAGCCGAGGCACATTTGAGCGATGAAAAAGGCAGAGAAATTGGCTTTGGAACAGGTCACTTTGCTCGGTCAAAAGTAGCCTTAACACCTTCGATTGGCTATTGTTAGTCTATTATGTCATACGTATATTCCTCATTTTTACGCCAACTTTGTGTAGTTTTCTACGGTTTATAAATCTAGTGAATACCTGTTTAAATACCTGTTTTAATCGCTATTTTATCTTTTTTATAGTAATATTGCTCCATACTACAGTAGTTTTAACAGGGGCTTTTGTTCATTTATCAGATGTTTTATCAATTTGGCATTTGTTTTGAAATAGCTCTTACAAACAATATTTTATTCATCTAAACAAAATGGAATAATACTATGTTCCCAACGCATTTCAAATTTTCACCTCTAGCATTTTTAGTGGCTTTTTTCGGGATTTACTTTTTAGCGGCTGTACCTTGTACTTATGCCCAATCAAACTATACGGAAAAATCGGACCCTGAAGCCACCAAAATTCTAAAAAAATTAAAGTCAGTTTACAGCCGCTATGATGCTATCGAAATTGATTATACCCTAGAAATAGAAAACGGACAAGACAAGGAAGTACAGCAAGGTAATATTCTTCAACAAGGGGATAAATACCGCATAAATAATAATGGGAATATCATAATAAATGATACTAAAACGGTTTGGATGTATATTCAAAAACAAAACGAAGTTCAAGTAAACGATTATGATGCAGAAGATGACCCTGGATTTACACCGGCCAAAATCTTTAATATTGACGAATCGGACGAAGAGTTTTTCTATGCCATTACCGATCAAGACAGCAAAGGATATAAAATTGAATTTAAACCCCTCGATAAAGATGCTGAACTAATGAAAATTAGGGTACATGTTGATAAAGCACAGTCTAAAATATATTCAATTATAATTTTCCAAGATGATGGTTCAAGAATGACTTTCAACGTCAAATCTATCAAAAATATTCAGCCAACTGTTGCTGATTTTAAATTTAATAAAGAGAAACATCCCGGTGTCAAAGAAGTTGATTTAAGAGACTAAGACTAAAATATATCGTTTTTACTTAAAAGGAGTTGCAGTTAATGTGACTCCTTTTTAGGTTCAGGAAGGATTTATTGGCCTAAGTTAGCCCCAAAATTTAACCATTTAGTTTATTAAAATACCTTATTTTATTAGAATTTTAATCCTTTTAATTGATTGTGAATTAGGGAATTTGTTTACTTTTGCAACAACTTAAGGAGGCCGTGATTGAACGGCAACATTAGGGGGCTATAAATCCTTAATTATTTACTGACTTGTTCCTAAATAGAACTTTGTTTTATGCAAAAGAAGGATACGAAACCAGAGATTTATCGTGATGAACAGGTGAAAGCTGCGATTCAGGAATTATTCAGCTATCAAGATTTTTTGGATGGGATGGAGGCCTTTGTACCGGTACAACTCAACAAATTAATCCTAGAAGAAAAAGATCATGTTGAAACAGCTTATGATTTTCAAAAAAAGGTCATTCGCCCCTTTCTTAAAGTCGTCAAAAAAAGTACAATAAGCCAACTAACGTACAGTGGGCTTGAACATCTAAAATCGGATGAGCATTATTTATTCATCTCCAATCATCGCGATATTGTTTTAGATTCTGCTTTTTTAAATATGGTTTTGCTAGAAAACGGAATGCAAACCTCACAAATAGCGATAGGAGACAATCTAGTAGCTAATCGGTTGACAGAGCTTATTTTCAAAATCAATAAAAGTTTTGTAGTAAAGCGGTCGGGTAATCCGAGAGATATCTACCGGCACGCAGTTTCTTTGTCAGCGTATATTTTTGATACGATCCATCAAAAGAAAGATTCTGTTTGGATTGCTCAACGAGAAGGGCGTGCCAAAGACGGGAACGATAAAACTCAAGTTTCCTTACTCAAAATGCTCAGTTTGAATGATCATCAGAAAGATTTACATCAATACCTCCAAAAATTAAAGATTATTCCTGTGTCTATTTCTTATGAATTTGACCCTTGTGCCTTTCTTAAAACAAGGGAATTTTTAGAGAAACAAGAAAAATCAACGTACAAAAAATCATTTCATCAAGACGCAGAACATTTACTTTTGGGAATTAAAGGCCACAAAGGGGCCGTCCACTTTCATTTTGAAAAACCCCTACATCGGCGTCTAAATCAACTAGAATCTGTAGGTTCTAATAAAGAGAAAATAGAGCGACTCGCACAGATAATTGATAAAAGCATACATCTCAATTATAAATTAAATCCAATTAATTATTATGCCTATGATTATTTGATGCAGTCAAGGGCATTTGAAGCTTATTATAAAGGCCCTGCTGAGGATTCATTATCAACTTATTTTGAAATGTTAATTGAAATGTTGCCTATTAAATGGAAAGACGCAGGTACAGAGTACCTGCATAAGATTTATGCCTATCCGGTCAAGAATGCTATTTCTTACCAAAACTAAAACGACCTAGTGACTATTATTGACTTTTAATAGTCGGTCTTTTTCAATTTTATCTACAAAGTCACTAATGATTTTGGTGGCTTTTATAGGATGTGCCATGTGAAAAAGGTGCTCCCTAAAAAGATCGGTTTCTTTGGGATTGGTTACGTCTAGCACCATTATATTATCTGTTTGATGTATGGAAGCATCGAATTTTGCCACGGCATCCCGCTCGCTTTTAATCACCAGAATTGGAATTTGGTATTTGGCCATATTAGCAAATGAACGTTGCTTATCATGCGACTTTGATTCTTCTAATGCGGCGTGCACTTGTATGGCAAAAATTTTGGCGGGTAGGCGACTCAACGCTTTTTCTATTGGAATTCTGTCAAGGTGAGGAACTGCTTCGAGATTGGTCATTATTTTAATTACTTGTCGTTTGGCAGCTTTCCATATTTTATCGCGGGTGGAAGAATCTTTTTTAATGAGCCATTCAGTCAGTTTGATGGCTCTTTTGCGTACGCCTTTTTTGGTGTCAAAAGGAACGACCCTTCGCAAAGAACTTAGAATAGTTTTTTCAGTTGTATTGGTACGGAAGCTAACAGAGGGCAGTAATACTTCGTCTAAAAACCCCTTAAAAGCATGTTTTGCATGTTTACAAAAGAATGGATTGCTACCAATACGCCCACAAAGATATTGTTTGATATGGGGTAATTGTTCAAAATCTCTATCCATCAACATAAAATAAGTATTGCCCATGCTGTGGTCAAAAATGTATATTGGGTGCCCCTTTGAGCCAAAAAAACCAACTACTTTATCGATGTTTTTCAAGACTAATTTAGAATAAAGTTTAGGCGGTAAATCATGTGGTATTGAACCATAGTGCATGGCAGCTGAAATATATTTTTTATCGTCTAGGGAGTTGAGTAACCCATCAAATGAGTTGAGACCCAAGAATCCATGCAATAATAAAATTACAGGTTTTTGGCTCGAAGTAGATGCATCATAGGGCTGCGCCAAATCCATACGAATAGTAGTCGTGCCATAGTCTGTGGATCTTTCTATTTTTAACTGAGGCCAAGTTAGAGCTTTATCGTCTATAAATACACACATTCTATCGCGTACCTGCGACATATGTCGCAAAAAAGAAGGACTTTTATGTGCAGGGCTATTTTTGTGGTATAACATGGCAAGTGCTCTCCTTTTATCAGCTTTAGTGGCTAAAAAAGCAATGCGTTTAGTATGCATCAAAAATAGGGGAGTAGCGGTAATTTCTTTTTCTTCTAAATCGTCAACAATGACTACCGGCTGATCTAAATCAAATATAGTAGCGTTTCTAGAAATCCCGGCCACCCGACCACTTGGGTCAGAACTTAGGAAAACATAATCAAAGCCTGTTTTCCGATGTTTTTGTAGGTACAAACTAAGTTTTTCGTTGAAGCCTTTTGCATAAGCATCGATATCATCTCTTTGAAGCGACCTTCCTAAAATTTGATCTTTATTGATATAAGCACTCCGCAGCATTTTTTTAACGAATGAAATGGCATCAAAGACACCTTCGAGATTGCGTTGTCGTTGTAACATCGAATTGGTAAATGTAAAACGCAGTAATTCTGGTTGCTTTATTTTAGAGAAATTATCGAGAATATAGGCATAAGAACCTGCGGGAGACTGTCCGTGTGCCAATCCTACTAGAAAACGTTGGCCTTTTTCGGTGCAATTGTTAGCATATTCTATAAAATCGAGTCCAACCGCTATATCAAATGCTTCTTTTGATTTAAAGTATCGAGTAGTCGGTACGTCAATTCCTAGGTTATTCGCAATTATGTTATTTTTAAAAGAGGGGGAAAAGCTTGAAGACTTTTTTAGATTCATAGGTGATTAATTGATTTTTTATTTGGTTCCCCATAATACTGTTTTTTTTTCAAAATATTGATAAACAATTGTATTTATCTATCATTAGATGGCTTAGCTGCATCATATGTAAGATAGATTAGAACATCGTTAATAAACCGCTGTATTTTGGGGCTACAATAAATTATAAAAGAGGAATATTACAGATTATCATGGACTTGCAAAAGGCACTTCTTTAGCATATAAATAAATAATTAGAGGATAGGCAGATATTTGTTTTTTAAAATTTAAAATAATAACATAAAAAAATGTAATATATCTTATACAAAGAATATAATTTTACTATATTAGATTCGAACAAAATTTTAACTCGCTACAAAAACTAATTAATTTATTCTTTCAAACCTTCTATCATCTATTTATCGACATGTTGTTGTATGCTTCCCTGTTAGCCTACTAATTTTATTTTAATTCAGCAACTATTGATAATTAGATTTTCACAAGAATCACCCGAAAACTAGAATTCCTACAACTCATAATTATTTATATTCTATAACTAACCATTAAATAATTATGAACTACAGAAACAATTTAATTTGTTTCATGTTGCTTTCTTCGCCATTGCTTTTTTTGAACAGCATTAGTACGGCACAGGTATCTGTACAGCCAAACAAAAATACTGTAAAAAGTCAAAAAGTTGATGTGCCTTCAAGATGCTTGCAAATCATGAAACACCCTACTTCTAGCCCCCCGAACACATTAAACAACAACAACAAAGCCGTCCAGCCACCTATTGGACAATTTACGGCTTCAACAACCAAATGGAAACTCAAATCTATTGATGTTGACATAGACTTACTGCAGCACAATCGAGCACAGTATCAAAATTTACTTCAAGCGGTAAAATCCGATTTAACGGGCTCTATTGCTTATTACGAAAGCAACGATTATGCGCTTCTGACCCTTATTTCTGGGCAGTTTTATCCCATTTATTACGGCAAAATTCAAAAATCTTCCAATGACATTATTTTAAGTCATTACGTTGAAAATTGTCCTTCGTGTGCCAAAAATGTGTCTTATTCAAGGGTTTTTAAACCCGATCAGACACTTAGTTTTAGGCTTCAAGATGAAGATGAAGATAAATCGGATGTTTTTTATGTGCTCACTTTTGAAAAATAAAATTATGAACTATATCAATTTTTATTTAAAGCCTTTAAATAAGGTTTTAATGGCTGTATTTGTATGCTGTACGTTGATTTCAACGTTCAGTTCTGCTCAATTAGCCAATATAGATTATTCAGTTAGAGTCGATAGAATATTAAGCTACGAAGGAGGTTTTTTTGGTCCTTGCTGGGAATCTGGAACCGAAGAATATACCGCTTGGGGCGGATTTACTGATAACATCAACAATAGTATATCTTGGGCCTCCTGTCTAACCTGCAACAGCAACGGAAATTGTTCTTACGGTGCAGGTGCATTTGCCGGTTCTCGATCGAATACGAATGCCTACACTATTAATTACTATTTGTATGCTTTCGAAAATGACGCTGGGTCAAGATGTTTCTACGATAGTGGTGACGATTGTTATTATTTTGGATCGCCTGGTTTTTCTTACATCCGAGAAAATGCTTTTCCATCTGCTTCAACATACACAAATGGGCCTGATGCTCAGGCTTCTAGTAGTCATAGGATACGTTTGGAGTGGTCGTGGAGGTACAGTGGTAATTCCAATACGCTTGCGCCATCCTGCCTTGCTCAGACAGCCAATTATGCTGCTGGTGCTATCCGTTCTTGGTCGGCCAATTTAAGTGCTGGGCGAAGCTATCAATTTTCGACATTAGGCAATACTACAGAAGATACCTATATTCGAATTTATGGCGCTAACGGTTATACAATTGTAGCATCAAATGACGATTTTGGATCTTTGCAAAGTCTTGTAAACTTTACTCCCAATACCTCTGGAGTATACTATATTGAGGTTGCAAGGTATGTACGCAACGCGCTTAATTCTGCAGGTGGATTGACCTTTCAAGATGTTAGCACTCCCGCAATAAATGGTGGGGTGATTGCTTCTAATAGTACAATATGTTCGGGGGCATCGATTAGTTTAAGCAGTAATTCTGCCGCTTCAGGTGGTTTTGACGGAACAGGATTTAATTATCAATGGCAATCTTCTCCCAACAATTCTAGCTGGACAAATATCAACGGGGCAACGGGCACGAATTATGCACCAAGTTCGGTAGCAAGTACCACTTATTACCGTCGTAGCGTTAGTGATTGTAAAGCAACGGTAGCTTACTCGAATACAGTTATTGTTACAGTTGCTGCAAATCCAACAGTCTCTATTAGTTCTTCTGTAAGCAATGCAACTATATGTTCCGGAGGAGAAACAGCCCTAACGGCTACAATTAGTGGAGGTACGGGTACCTTGACCTACAATTGGCAATACGAAAATCCTGCGGGTTCAGGAAACTATACCAATATTAATGGAGCAACTGGTACTGGGACAAGTCCTTTCAGTACTGTTCAAAACGCAAGCCCGTCGATCAGTAGATTCTATCGCTTAGTAGTATCGAATAATCAAGCTTGTTCGGGTATGGCTAGACAATTGGTCACGGTTGTTCCGGATCCCGTAGCTACCATTACTACCACAGATATTTCCTGTAATGGTGGAAATGATGGAACGGCTACTGCTGTTATAACAGGCGGTATTCCAGGTCTTAGTTATGCATACAATTGGTTTCCTGGGGCTCCAAATGGAGATGGAACTTTAGCGGTATCTGATTTATCTGCCAGTACCATTAATTTTGCTGCTAGCAATGTATCGGCTGGAACAAACAGCTGTTACAATCAAGTAATAAATCTGAACGGTTCTTCATTGAATAGTTCTACCAATAATTTTAATTTTACTTCAATTCCTTCATCACCTGTATCAGGTCAGTTAATATTGCGTGCTAGAGGTGATTTAGATGGCGTAGGATCTAATGAAGAAAAATGGACAATTCGCGATGAAAACGGTAATAACCTTGGTGCCATAGGTGCAAGTGGTAGTTTTTCGGATCAGTGTAACACAACCTTTACTAGTAATATCAATTTAACCACAGCTCAAATTAATGCTTGGGCAGCAAATGGTTCGATTGATTTTAGTGCCATTGATTTGTTGAATAAAATAAATGTTTCTTTATGTAATAGTAATTTTTTGGAGCTTAGACTTCAAATTAATTGCCTATCTGCATTGCCGGGTTGTAATGCGAATGCGTCTGCTGTTATCAATGAACCTACTGTGTTGTCAGCAAATACTACAGCTAGTCCAATTGCCTGTAATGGGCAAACTTCTACAGTAACAATCGCTACAAATGGGGGGACTGCCCCTTATACTTATGCACCGGTGCAAGCTTTTATTAATGAAATTCATTATGATAATGCAGGTGCAGATGTAGGTGAAGCCATTGAGATAGCAGGGACGGCCGGTCTAAATTTGAACGGATGGACTTTACAACTGTATAATGGTTCTAATGGAACGGTTTATAAAACTGTCAATTTATCGGGTGTTCTCTCTAATGATAGCAACGGTTTTGGCTTTATTTCAGAATCTATATCAGGAATTCAAAACGGATCTCCTGATGGAATCGCCTTAATTGATGCACAATCTAACGTTATTCAGTTTTTAAGTTACGAGGGCACCATAACTGCTGTTAATGGAGCGGCATCAGGAATGACCTCAACCGATATAGGGGTTAACGAAGCCTCCTCGACGAATGTTGGGTTTTCATTACAATTAGAGGGCGCAGGAAGTAAATATCAAGACTTTTCTTGGATACCTGCTTCGGCGAGTACTTTTGGAACCGTCAACAACAGTCAGACTTTTGTTCCTGGTACAGGTGTCCAAAACTCCAATGTATTTAACGGCCTAATGGCTGGTTTTTATACATTTATTGTTACGGACGCTAATGGATGTTCAATTTCAACAAGTATAAATATTAGTGAGCCTAGCCAACTTATTGTGAATGCTACTGCTCCACAGATTTTGTGCTCTGGAGGATCGACGAATGTAACGATTAGTGCGACAGGTGGTGTTGCGCCTTACATTGGCACAGGCGTCTTTTCTCAAGTAGAGGGGATATTCAATTACCAAATAACTGATAATAATGGTTGTATAGCCAATACATCAATAACAACAACTGTTGTACCCGATATAACTGCGCCAAGCATAAGCTGCCCAGCAGCGATATCGGTTGATACCGACGGAGGTGTCTGCGAAGCACAAGTTAGTATCGCAAGTCCTACGACGAGTGATAATTGTTCGGTAGTTTCAGTTATCAACGATTACAACGGTAGTTCAGATGCGAGCGATGTGTATCCTTTAGGGACGACTACTGTAACGTGGACGGTCACAGATGGTTCTGGAAATACTACAAGCTGCAGTATGAATGTAGTAGTAAACGATACTGAAGCGCCCACGATTGCTTGCCCTGCAGCTGTATCGGTCGATACCGACGGCGGTGTCTGCGAAGCACAAGTTAGTATCGTAAGTCCTACGACGAGTGATAATTGTTCTGTAGCAACGGTTGTTAACGACTACAACGGTACTTCAGATGCGAGCGATGTGTATCCTTTAGGAACGACGACCGTAACGTGGACGGTCACGGATGGTTCTGGAAATACCACAAGCTGCAATATGAATGTAGTAGTAAACGATACCGAAGCGCCCTCGATTGCCTGCCCAGCAGATATATCGGTCGATACCGACGGTGGTGTCTGCGAAGCACAAGTTAGTATCGCAAGTCCGGCGACGAGTGATAATTGTTCGGTAGTTTCAGTTGTCAACGATTACAACGGTAGTTCGGACGCAAGCGATGTGTATCCTTTAGGGACGACGACCGTAACGTGGACGGTCACGGATGGTTCTGGAAATACCACTAGCTGTACACAAGATGTTACGGTTAATGACACGGAATCGCCCCTTATTAATTGTCCAGCCGATATTGTGCTTTCTGAATGTAATAGTACTGCTACTTGGTTGCTAGAAGCAACTGATAACTGTAGCATAACCTCTATATCTTCAGATATTCCTAGTGGTTCTACATTTGCTGAAGGATCGACTACGGTGGTGACAATCTCAGCTCTTGATGCGGCTGGTAATACGTCTTCTTGTACTTTTACGGTCACAAGAGATCCCGACCTAGTACCAACGGCTACTGCAGCCCCTATTCTATGCAATGGAGATTCCACAACAGTTCAGGTAGCAGCGAGTGGTGGAGCAGCCCCGTACGCAGGTACCGGAAATTATACCGTCGCAGCAGGTACATACACCTATACAGTAAGTGATTCAAAATCTTGCTCAGAAACGGTTACTCTTACTATCGGACAACCTAGTGCCTTAACATTGGCGCTTGATGGATGTTCAATAGTTTATCTTGGATTTGGTTTAGAAACTGCTTGTGCTACTATAGAAAGTACAGTTTCGGGGGGTACAGCTGCTTACACCTACAATTGGTCGAATGGTCAAACAGATCCTTCTATAATTGTATGTCCTGATAGTACTACTACCTACAGTTTGACTGTAACGGATGCTAATGGCTGTATAAGTATAGAACAATGGACCGTTAATGCAGTCGATTTAGGATGTACTCCACATGCGAGTAGCTCCTCTTCGAGCAGATCGAATTCGAGTTCATCTCGGAGCTCAAGCAATTCTGGTAGTTCAAGTAGTGGTTCAAATAATTCCTCCAATCAACCACCTTCTTGTACACAAACAATTAATATTCAAACTATTAGTTGGGTTCCGCAGCCGTCTAGGGTAGTCTCGGCAGGACAAGTACTTTGTATTACAGGCAATGGTGTTTATTACGGAGCTATTCAAGTTTTAAGTGGTGGTCACGTAGTGGTTTGTGGAACTACTACAATTTATGGATCAGTTACCATTAATCCTGGAGCTAATTATTGGCATAGTCCAAATACAGGTTTTGTAGGTGCTTTGGCTGTTTATGGAAATGAATTCATTAGTAATGCTGTTTGCAATTCCGCTAATGCTTCGTCGAGTTCAGCTTCGAGTGCTTCTTCCTCTTCTGTAAGTAGTTCAGGAATTAGTTATCCTAGTGCTCCTTCTTGTTCCTCTTCTCGTTCAAATAGCCGTTCTTCTAGTGGATCTGAAAATAGTAGTAGTGCGTCCTGTTCTATACCTAGTTATTCATCAATAAGTAGCAGTAACAGTAGTAGCAGAAGCAGTAGAAGCAGCAGAAGCAGTAGTAGTAGTAGTAGTAGTAGTAGTTCTTCGATTAGTTGTAGTTCGGGTTCATCTAGTCATTCAAATAATTATTCTCCTAATTCTACAGTAAGAATGTGTTTTAACGGTGTTACCTATTGTATCAAACGTCGACATATCCAAAAAAGATTGGATTGTGGTTATACTTTAGGTGGCTGTAACGAACAGCAAACCGCTGCTTGTAACAATGTACCTGTTGCTACCACAGCACCTTCATGTGCTTGTACGGCTCCAATTGAAACCCTGACCTTGCGTTATATTGGTCCTTATAATCAAACAGTTGAAGCAAATGCTAAGAAGAATTGTATTTTAATCAATACTTTTAGCAGTACCAATACCGGAGATTTAATTACAATTGATGCTGCTGATGCAGGTTTGCTATATCTTAGGAAAGAAACCTATCTTAGTTTGCCTGGTTTAAGCTCAACAACGATCAAAATACCCACAAATTGTTGCAACATTTCAGTTGGTCAAACCTTCTTCCCATTTGAGGTGGTTTCTTGGACCGATACGGATGGAAATGATTGTAATAATTCAAGTTCTTCAGCCAGGATGAATACTAATCCTATTACTGAAATCGAATATGAAGACGGAAATACGGCAACAATAGCTCAGTTTCCGAATCCTGCTTCTTCGGTATCAACTTTCGAATTCTCTGTACCCGAAGACGATGAGGTTGTTTTTTCTATAGTTGATATACGTGGACAAATTATCCAAAATATTTTTAGTGGCTACGCTGACGCTGCCATCGTCAATTCTTTTACTACAGATGTATCTAAATTGATAAGTGGTATCTATTTTATTCATTTAAAAACATCGGAAGGTGTCTTTAAAAAGAAATTTATCATCATAAAATAAGTGTTATCGTATGCATCAAAAAAAGCGCTCCCTTAATAGGAGCGCTTTTTTTATGCATAAAGCAGCTTAATTAGCAGGAAGTGTTAGGTTCATTAAAGAACTAATAAAAGTGCATGCAGCATTTAAGAAGTTGAATAATTAAGCTAATCGTAATAATAAATATCATTTAGCTTTACATTACTATAAAAATACTATAATTCTTAGGGGCTCTTGAAAGGGGAAAGAATATCTTTAAAGTAGTTGATATTTGTAACTTGATTAGGATTTTAAGTTATCAATTCACGCAGTAATGCAATCAGATTTTAGAAAGCATTAAAAACGGTGAATCATCAGGAATAATCTGGTATATTTATATCAATAATAATTGTGTTAGCCTTGATTAGGCCAGTCATTATGGAATAATCGTAGAGTAGCTGACAGCATCTTGATCTTGTATAAGAAACATTTTTTCTGGATAACGTTCGGTTTTGGTGATTTTACAACTGTACACTTTGTTGTCCTGTCTAAAAATAAAATGCTGATGCCCTCGAATGCCTTCGTATTCCTTTTGACCTCCTCCAATGATTATGCTAGGACTACTTTCTAAGGATTTATTAGATGGCCACAAAGTCAAACGGTAACTATAAGGACTTTCTTTATCAATTCTGATTTTATATTGATCAGATGTCCAGCTCAAAACAGGTTCCCAGTATTTCTGAACACTTTTATGTAGTGTCTGTTTGTCTTGGCGTAAGAGTTTCTGATAGTATTTTTGGGCTTTTTTCGGTAGATAATTGATACGTTTAATCCGCCCCTTATGATCGAGCCACAATAAGCCATTCTCCAAGGTTAATCTATACTGATTGACTGATTCCCAATTTTTGTCAGCAGATGAGTTGATGATTTTGTTGCGGAGTGCATCATCAAAAATTAAGGGGTAATTTTCGACGAATTCTTCTTTGTTTAAAATTGCTGCCAACGGATATTTTCGTTGAAAAGGATATTTTACGGCTGCAGCGATGGCTTGTGCATCATTTTTCTGGACCAATGCAATAAAATTATGGATAATATTCAGATGTTTGTCTGATTGCGCTTCAGCAGGATAATACCTAAATACGAAGCATATGATACAACCCAAAAGTAAGTGTTTCATGCTATTAAAAGGCTTGATTTAGTAAAATAGATGGAGGGAAACAAACCCTAAAAAGGGAGTAGGGGTGGCTTTGCTGCATTGTAATTCTGCCGAAGTTAGAAATGTGGTATATACTAAAAATACTAATAAGTCATCAAAAATTATAATATGAAAGCATCAAAAAACATAAATTCATATTAATACCCCAATCTTATCACTAATCTTAGTGGTCATTACAAGAATTTGATACATTTTTTTTTATAATTGCAAGGATACCTGTATTTTGTATTTCCAACAATTTTTAAGTTGCAAACAAGTTTATATGTCGAACCGACCACAAAGAACATCTAAAGAACAAGCTTCATCGCCGATTCGTAAAGGGCGTTTGAATAATTTTGAATTAGCAGGAATCGCCCTTTTCATGCTCTGCTTATTTATGTATAGCTTGTCGAAGTGTTTTAAAGAAAATACTACGAAGATGCAGGAAACTGAAATGATTGCTGCCGATTCAAGCAGCAATCAATATGAAAGTAATGTAACAGTTCGCAGGCAACTCCCTCCAAGAATCATAGACACATCATCGTTTAAAACTAAATTATATGTGCTCGTAGATTCGTTGCGCTTGCGTTCTGAACCCAATATCGGTGGAGAATTGTTGACATATCTTCGGCTTGGAGATGCCTTAACAGATTTGGGAGAACGTACCTTACACGAAAAAATTCGTATTAGTGCCGATGAATTAAAAGTAGCCCCTTGGATAAAAGTGGCCACGCAGAAAGGCATTGAAGGCTGGGCTTTTGGAGGTTGTTTACAGTTTTATCCTTTACCCGAACAAGCTACAGGTCATCTAAATTCTCAAGAAAGTAGTCATCAACATTAATGAACAAAGATATAGCCCCTTTTCGGTGGCATGCGGCTTTGCCGCAGCATCATACCGCTATCAAAAAACTGATCTTTGATATTTTGCAGGAGTATGGCCTCAAACAAGGTGCGGTTGATAATTGTTTGAACGATATAGATTTGCATTATTTCCAAAAAGGTGGTTTCTTTGGGGTCTTATTAAACGAAAAGGATCAACTAATCGCAACCGCAGGATTATGTCCAATTGATGACCAAGCAGCAGAAATTCGAAAAATGTATTTACATTCTGCTTTCAGAGGACAAGGATTGGGTAAGTACATTGTTCAGGATTTGATCCTAAAGGCTAGAAATTTAGGGTTTTTGAGGCTTGAACTCGAAACGGCATCGGTTTTGAAAGAGGCAATTGCTCTTTATAAATCTTTTGGTTTTGTACCTTTTGTATCCGATCATTTATCAGAACGCTGTGATCAAGCTTTTCGATTAGTATTGTAAAACATTATTAATATCAAACAGGATTATCCTCTATTGTTCAAGTGGCAGCTTCCATGAAAATATATACAGATTTAAATAAATTACCGGTTTTCAAAAATGCAGTACTAACGATTGGTTCATTTGATGGTGTGCACATAGGGCATCAGCAGATTATAAAAAAAATCAACAAGCACGCTGCCCAAATCGGCGGTTGTTCGGTGCTGATTACCTTTCATCCTCATCCACGTCTGATTGTATCCAAAGATAGTCATAATCTTCGTCTAATTAATACTTTAGAAGAAAAGGCGGCCTTATTAGAACAATATGCAGTAGATGCTTTAGTGGTGGTCCCTTTCTCTAAAGCTTTTGCCTCGCAGTCTCCTGAAGCATACATCCTAGATTTTTTGGTGGCGCATTTTCAGCCTGCGGTTATAACGATAGGTTACGATCATAAATTTGGTAAAAACAGGAAAGGTGATATAAGCTATTTGCGTAAGTTTGAAGAAGAAGGTGGCTTCAGAGTAATAGAAATATCCAAACAAGAAGTGGCCGATATAGCCGTGAGTTCTACCAAAGTGCGTCAGGCCTTGTCAAGTGGAGCGGTATCAAAGGCAGCTCAACTATTAGGTCATTTTTATAGTTTGCAAGGATTAGTAGTAAAGGGGCAACAAATTGGAACTAAAATTGGATTTCCTACAGCGAATGTATCGGTACAGGATACCCACAAACTAATCCCCCCCGAAGGAATATATGCGGTTGAAGTATCTATTGATACACAAAAAAAGGGCGGTATGTTGTACATTGGTAATCGACCGACCATCAACAAGAATTTAAAACAAAGCATCGAGGTTAATATTTTTGATTTCGATCAGGATATTTATGGTAAAATAATCAAATTAGATTTTGTTAAATACCTTAGGGGAGACCAAAAGTTTGAACAACTAAGTGGGCTTCAAGATCAACTCAAAAAAGATAAAATAGCTGCCTTAAAAGCTCTTCAATAATATAATATGACAGATACATTTGAGCTTTCAGAATCAAATTTACCCAGAGTGGCAGTAGTTATTTTGAATTATAATGGATTGAAAAATAATTATTTACCTAATTTTCTGCCCTCGGTCTATGCTAGTACTTATCCTAATGTACAAATTGTCGTTGCAGATAATGCCTCATCAGATGATTCAATAGCTTATCTAGCCTCGGAAGGTTTTGTAAATATTGCTGCTATCGATGCTAAGGAATGCCCTGAAAAAGTTCTTATATCCTTAGATAAAAATTATTGGTTTGCCGGAGGCTACAACCGGGCACTGTCTATGCTTGAGGCTGATTATTTCGTATTGCTGAATTCGGATGTACAAGTCGAACCTCAATGGATAGAACCTATCCTAAAAATGATGGAATCGGATGCTCAGATTGCAGCTTGTCAACCTAAAATTCGCATGCATGCTGAACCTTATTTATTTGAACATGCAGGGGCCTGTGGGGGTTGGATTGATAAATATGGATATCCTTTTTGTCGTGGTCGCTTATTTATGCATGTTGAAGAGGATAGAGGTCAGTACGACCAAAACCAAGAAATATTTTGGGCTTCTGGGGCGGCTTTGTTTATTAAGGCTAAATTATTTGATCAAATAGGCGGCTTTGATGAAGATTATAAAGCGCATATGGAAGAAATTGATTTATGTTGGCGTCTAAAAAGAGCTAATTATAAAATAATGGTTTGTTCTCAGTCAACGGTTTGGCATGTGGGCGGGGGAACTTTACCCAAACATAACCCACACAAAGCTTTTCTCAACTTTAGAAATAGCTTGGCTACCTTATTCAAAAACACAGCGGGCAAAAAGGCGTATCTACTTGTCTTTATTCGTCTTTTGTTAGATGCTGTAGCAGGCCTTCGATTTATGCTTCAGGGTGAATGGGCGAATGTAGGGGCAATCATAAAGGCACATTGGTCCTTTTTTGCTCGGTTTAAAGAATTAAAACGCAAAAAACAAACAACAAGTACTCAGCTAGAACGTTTATCTTATCAAGGGAAAATGAAATTTCGAGCAGCAGGTTTGTATCCTAAGAGTATTGTATGGCAGCATTTTGTTAAAGGCAAAAATACCTTTAATGATTTAGAATTGTAACACAAACCTATTTTATCGTTCCTCTGATAGGCATCTATTTCAGCATTCTCTTAATTGCTCTATTAGCCAAGTATCCGACGGACGTTTTTTTAAGCTCATAAAGCTACCTCATAAGATTATTTATGTATAAAAAACCTTTTTTATTTAAAAAAGGTTTCTAAATACGTATATTAAGGTACATGTTCGATGGGTCAAGCCACTGATATCTACTATTAAGTTGTCTTTACTATTTTTGAACTCATTTGAATTACACGATAAGTAGCCCCAAAACACCACGATTTAATCTTTTAAAACCATTACTATGAGGTATTTATTATATTTTATTCCCATTAGTTATTTATTAACTTTATTTCCAATAACTATACAGGCCCAAGTGGAGGTTCCTAGTCAAAGAAATATCAATACTAAGGTTTTTGAGCTGGATAATGGCCAAATGCAAGCGCAAATTAGTGGTCAAGCTATACATTATTTTCAAGCAGGTCAATGGTTAGATATTAACCCTAATTTGCAGTATAATAACCAACAAGATGTCTATCAAAACCATACGAATATCTTTAAATCATCTTTTGTTAAACAACTAATTAAGGAGTCCAAACAACGAGTAGAAATACAAGACAATAGTTTTATAGAGCTTTCGAGCTACAAAAAACTAGTGCACCTTGATAACAATCAATTGACCGTTTTGGCAGAGGCCCTTGTTTCGGATACTATAGAGGCTGTTCATCAAGATCATCAAATTAGCTATCCTGCTATATATCCGGATGTCGATTTAATTCATACAATTGGTGCAGGACAACTAAAGCAAGAACTTATGCTTCATTCAGTACCTACAAGTATCCAAAACCTCCAATCGGGGTGGTACGGGTACCAAGAAATACTACATTTGCCCCAAGATTGGTCGATACAATCGAGTGCAGGTGCGACCCAAGGGATGGCATATACAGATTTGTTTTTGCACAATGCTGCCAACCAAATAGTTGCCAAGATACCTGCACCAGTCTTTTACGAGGCCTCTATGCCCAATGCAGATGCCTGCAGTGCAATCAATGGAAGTTATAGATGGACTAGATTATCGGCGAATACAATCCAATTAGAAACCTTGGTGCCATTATCATGGTTGAAAGACATCAATCGTCAATATCCCGTGGTTTTGGACCCTAGTCTGATACAGGTTTCAGGTTCGACCGGTGGTTGGATGTCGGGCAACAACTTAGTAAATAATCCGAATTATATTTTTGTTGGGGTCTGTTGTGGTAATTTGATGCACAGGGGATGGATTTTATACAATCTAGCTGCCATTCCAGATGGTTCTTGTATAATGGATGCTCAATTAGAATTATCCTGTAATGGGGTGGGAGGCACGGCCCCCGAACGGGTTTTTGTGAACGATGTAACGGGGGCACATGGTCCTTATACAGGTACAAATGCAGCAACTTATGCTGATTTAGCCGACGGTACTTACACCGATTTTATAGCTGCGAATACGGGAATGTATCCACTTTTGGGGCTTGGTAATCAGGCTAATATAGATATAAAGGCCGCTTTGCCAAGTGATTTTTTTCAAATTGCGATGCATTTTGAAAACGAGCCATCGACCAATTGGAAACGTTTTGTGGGCGCTGCTTCAAGTTTACACATAACCTATGATATCCCTACAGCTTGTGTTTTATTGCAAAATAAATTAGAAGATTTTAGTGTAGATTGTCAACGTAAAGAGGTTTTACTAGAATGGAATTGGGCTTTTGTAAACGACTTGGCATCTTATGAAATTGAACGCTCAATGGATGCCATTAATTTTGAAGTAATTTTAAGTTTGTCGACGACGACAGCACAATTAAATTATCAATACACCGATTTGAGTCCCGAATATGGTATCAATTATTATCGACTGAAAATGTTCGATATATATGGGAATTATGCCTACTCGGATTGGGTGGCGGCAGAATGTGCAGTGGCTTCTAGTCAAGTCGTTCTGCAGCCGATACCCGCCAAAGATTATCTAAATGTAGAATTTGAGCAAGCCATAGAAAGCACCACTAGGATTGAGCTATTCAATAGTTTGGGAGCACAAATCAAACAATTTCGTTATGAGACAGTACCTGGTTTTAATAGTATAAGGTTAGATATTAAAGATTGTCCTCCAGGGAGTTATTTGTTGCAGCTCAAAAGCGAAGGACAGTCAGCAGTCCGTACATTTATTAAAAAATAAGTTTATCGTTGAAGGTACTGTTTTAAGTCCGGATAGATTTCCGTCCATTTGAGGACTTCCTTGTCGTCTAAGGGAAGGTCGTTTACATAAGGGACTATTTTAGTTTCCTTAAATCCAATAGCATAAAGCTGTTGTTGTAGATGCTCGATGTTTTTTAGTTTTTTCTCTAGTCCAAGTAGGTATTTGACCGATAAATCAGTCGGTGATTTTTCGGTTACGGCATGCTCGAATTGTTCCAAAATAGAATGGCTATAAATCCCGGGAGTAGCAGTTATCTGCAAACGATACGAAAGTCCTTGGCGTCTTTCGATGTAGTTTTCGGCAGTTTTGTTTTGCATTACAGAACTAATTTCAGGACGCTTGTACTGAATCTCTAATAGCGGATATAGGTTTATCTGTTGTACTTTTGCTTCAATTCTTCGGTTGAGTTTGCTACTGATTGGATTGTCTGTACCGTCAAAGTTTTGATAATTCGCAATCGGGTAGTTTTGACCGCAACCACGTAGGATAATCTGTTGGTTTCGGGCTCCCTCTTCAATTAGTTGACGCCCAAGAGATTCGGCTTGTTTAACACTTAGATAGAGATCGGTAATCTTATCACCCGAATGATCAGTATGTGCCGACAAAATTACTTTGGTTTGCGGATATTGAAGCAAAACCTTGGTTAAAGATTGTAGGGTATTTCTTGCGCCGCTGATACGTCCACTTTCTTGATCGTAATATATAGGGCTAATGCTATAGCTTTTGAGCAGTTCTTTTGAGGTATTATTTACCGTTGAACTATTGGAGCTTATGCTTGTTTGTTCTGAGCTTGAGGAAGGAAGGGGATTATTCGGTATTTTTGTATTGCTTTCAATGAATGCGATCGTAGAAGGGCTGTTACTGCTCGGTAGTTTTTTTCTGAAGTAAGCAGCATACAAATCGTATCCCCCCAACCCTTTAGGACGATTAGAGCTAAAATAGGCTTTTTGGATATCAGTTGATAACATAAAATCACGTTCATCGGCTGCAGTATTGAGTGGAGCACCGATGTTTTCGGGAAACGTCCAGCTTGCCAAACTATCGACAAACACGGTTTTAAAAATATCATATCCGCCCATACTTTCTTTTCGGTTTGAACTAAAGTATAAAAATCGGCCATCTTTGCTCAGAAACGGACTAATATCGTCATCGTAAGAATTAATTTGAGGACCCATATTAATAGCCGTTAACCATCCTAAACTATCATTTTTAATCGAAAAATAAAGGTCTTTGCCTCCATATCCTCCGGAACGATTGCTCGAAAATAAAATTAGGCTGTCGTTCACAAAAAAATGATCGCTGTCCCAGTCATCCGAACTTGCTCCTAAAGCAAATGGTAGGAGGACATCCGAGCTGTCCTGATCAAAATTATCTTTGACAATTTCGGTATGCCCATCGTCAAAGCGCTTGAGGACTAGTAATTGATAACCGGCGTCAAAAAAGCTAATGATTGATTCATTGATGCTTGTATTGTAGCGCCCCGAGAGTGGTTGAACGTTTTCCCAATTGCCTTGTCGCATCGACGAACGATAGATGTTTTGGTTGTGCTTTGACGGGATTTTGAGGGCTGAATTAGCGACCAAATCTCTATCAGAAGTGAA
This sequence comes from uncultured Aureispira sp., assembly GCA_905480485.1. GTDB lineage: Bacteria > Bacteroidota > Bacteroidia > Chitinophagales > Saprospiraceae > Aureispira. The sequence continues at coordinate 3,613 of CAJQQM010000199.1, read as the reverse complement.
ATATAGTTGGTCGGGCTGCAGGGGATGAAAGATAGCACGATAATCGTTAGATTTACTATTTATGCTTGGGCCTAAGTTGCTTACGATTGCACCCGAAGCTTTGTTAGCGACAGCAGCCCCTCCCATACATTGCAATATAACGGCTTTTAGTGCCGTTCGTTGAGGGTCATTTTTAGAGAGGGTTTGAAGTTGTTCTTTGTAATAAAAAGCTGCTTTCTCGAAGTTGTGCAACAAATGATAAGCTTTAGCCAATAATCGGTAGCTTTCTTTTTCGGGCTTTTTGATGTTATCGAGATAAAACTCAAGGTATTCGATACTTTTGGAATATTGTTCGGTATAAAAATAACATTGCCCTATTTGAGCTTTTAGTGGGATGTTTTTGATATAATGGTCTTTGATATTCAGATAGGCTGCAAGGGCAGTTTCGTATTGAAGTTCTTTGAATAATTTATCGGCACCCTTCTTAATTTTAGAAGGAGACTGCGCTTCTGTTTCAGGTAGAAAAATGAAGAAAGATAAAAGGAAAAAACTGGATAATATTTTACTTAAATTATTGGATGTCATTTAATTGTTTTAGGTTTTTTTGGGAATAATTCAAGGGTTGTGACCAGAAAGCTAGTATTAATATACAAAATTCTAAGAATATAAGATTCATTAAGATATAATCCATCACAAAAAATGCCAAAAATAGCAGCGCAAGCCATTTATCAAATTTTCTAGTAAAAAAGCCTACGATGAATACTGCTTCTAAGACCCACGCTGCTACCCAAAATAGATTCGAAATTTCGGGATGTATGATTAAATAAATCAAATATTCTGAATATAGACTGTCCGGGTAATTGGTCAGATAATCGAGGTGCTGAACTTTTAGAATGGTACTCATTTGGTCTGGAATCCACAAGGATGCTCGAAAAAGTTTCCAACAAAAAGCACTAAACATCACAAAAAGTGTATAAAAACGCAAGCCCTCGTGCAGTATCTGAAAGGATTTAGAATTGGGCATCAACAACAAAAATGAACAAAAGAGTAAGCCATTAAGTTGATGTTCGTGGTGAAGCGATAAGGATTTGAAAATTAGGAAATAATTGATAAAAACAGCACAAGCTAAGTAGGCTAAATATTTTTTGTTTGGTTTAAAAATGAGGACAACAAACAACAGCAACCAACTGGTGTCGGCAAATAGGGCTGCCCAATAATGTCCAACAAAAAAATCCGGAATGCCTGAGGCCTGATACAGCCACAATAAATTGTCCGATTTTGCTGCTGCAAAAGGGGCCTCAAATAACTGATGCAACAAGAGTCCTTGATGCCCTCTGTAAAGGCAACTCAGCAGCATCCCTAGGCAAATGAAATTTTTTAGAGGCTGTTGTTTGGATTGATATGTATCAATATTAGTCAATAGCGATTCGGTTTAGGATTTCAAATTGATCGCCATTCCAGCGGAAGTTTTCTTTGTAAAAAACCAAAGAATCTTGCCCTACATGTGTTTCAAACCACTTTTTAAATGTTTGGATATCTTTGGGAGTGTTGCAAAGTGCCTTACTGAAAAATTGGCTGTAGGGGCTTTGTTTTCCAAATCGTCGTTCAATCACCGCTTGGATATTATCGATAGAATCGCTTTGAATTAGCTGCGCAAAAAAATGCAATTGATAGCGGTTGAAATTATTCGAAAAATTACCTCTGCAAGGGATTATTTGTCCGTTTTTGTCATAAGCTTTAATACTCGAAAAAACCGCTATACCTTGGCTAGCTTCTGAGTACATGCCATAATTAAAAAAAGGGGTCGTTTCGACGCCTTTGTAGATAAAGTAGCCCTGAACTACTAATCCAATAATTAGGCAACAGAAAACTTTACGATGTTGCTGAAATAAGATATATAGATAGGTGTTTTTCATAGACGAATCAATAAGGATTAAAAGGTTATTTGCTAAGCCTGATTTTCCAAAACCGATAGAAAGATACAATAAGTAGCCCATATAACGATAATAGCAAAACAATCAAACCCTCTATTTGATAACGATAGATTAAATAGGCAGTGCTTATGTTAATAAATCCGCCCATTAAAACCAGTAACAATCTAGCGGAAGCTAGGTAATCTAAGCCTCTCACAACCCAATAAATTAATACAGGGGCTACTAAAAATAAAATTCTATCGTTGTAGTAAGGCCAAACAAGAGGCAACAAACAAAGGCAACTTAGACCCGACCAAAAGCAAATCCGAGCCTCTTTTGATGCCGACGATCTAAAAAATGAGTAAAGGCCCATCAGCACCAAAAGCCAATATACGTCTAAGCAGCGATAAGTTTGTTGGAGATAACCCAAAATACTAAATTTGGGCGGGTCTGTATGGGCAAATTGTAACCAATCCCAAAAGTGTTTTTGATGGTATTGATAGATTAAAAAGTTGCCAAGTGCTAGTACTAACAAAAAGCCTAGCCCAGAAGATGTATACTGTTTTAGGATATGACGCAACGAAATTGAATGAATAAGGATGGAAAAGAAAAGCCAAATACCAACTACGACAACACTTTCTTTAATGAAAAAACCAACTGCTATAAAGGCGCCAATCAAAAATAGATTAGTCGCAGAAACTTCTTTCTGCTGAAACAAACGGACGCATGCATAAAGCCCTATGCAACTATAGCACCATCCAAGACTATCGGTTAAGGCGGCCAAACCATATACAGCAAGCGGTTGACAACCCAAAAAGGCCACAAGGGCAAGATAGGCTTTATCGCGATTTTGGAACAGCAGTTCATAGGTCAAAAACACAAAAAAAGCGGCACCAAAATAGGCGAGTATTTGTTGGATAAGCAGACATTTTAGTAAGGAGATATCTAAAGTAAGGTGTAAAAGTGCAGGAATTAGTAGTGCTAGGGGTTTGTTGAGTCGGTGTAAACGGTCTACGTCATCACTTTGTCCTAAGCCTATTCGTAGGGCATTCAAATAGCCTTCCGTATCGTTTTGAATTTGCATAAAATCAAAAAAATAGGAAGATATTAGGCAGCCCAAAGCAATAGTTGCTACGATAGAGAACCAAGAAGGGGCTATTTTATATGAAAATAAGGACATCAATTGCTAGTATTTTGATTTCTAAAGTACAAAACTGCTAGCAAATACCGAGTGTTTTCTATTAGATTGTGCAATAAAGCCCAAATGAACGGCCTATTTTGATTTGAGGACTTTACGAACCAATGTCTATTGTTGCGTTTTTTCAATTGGCCGAGCATTTTTAAAAATCCAATAATTATGCTTTTTTAAATTGTCGTCGGTAGATCGATGTTGCACTTCAATAGGGTCAAAAACTAGCTTTCGGGCCCGGTAAGCTTCTTTCATTTTATCAATATAATCCGTTCCTATTATCATAATAGCTGGCTTATCGTCCAAAACAACCTTCAAAGAATTATAAAAATCTCGGTACTCTACCTGATTAAATTTAAGTTGTGCGTAGACCCATAAACTAATTTTTTTCTGTTTGTTATCGACTCCGCCAAAAACTAGAAGTGTTTCTGATGGTTGATCAGCTATTTGCCAGGCTTTTTCGATAATATCATCATATACTTTGGCGTCGGAATTTTCAACCCAAGGACTGATAAATAACCAAGTACAAAAC
>CAJQQM010000198.1 GCA_905480485.1 uncultured Aureispira sp. | reverse complement strand
GCATCCTATCCGCTTATCATCACGGTATTGCCGTTCGAACCAACCTAATTGCTCAAATTTTTTGAGGTGGTCGGGGACAACTGCATCGGGGGCTAAAGAGAAAGCGCCTTTCCAGAAGTCGGAGTAAAAAGTTAGGGCGTCTATCATTCCATTAAAGGTGAAACCACCCGTTATAAATTTGTAGGGTGCCGCAGTATATTCCCAGTCGAGTGTCAGACTAGCAAATTGAAAAAAGAAAAAATCCTTCTCATGCAAAAGGTAATTGTAATCTTCCTCAAATGTATTTTTCAACCATTTTACAGTTCTATTGGATGGTTTAATTAATTCCAAGTAAGTTGCATCGGAATCAATGCTTAGCTTTTGATTTTTTGTGATTTTGTCTACAAAGGTATTGAAGCTGTTCATTTTTTGAGACTTTTAGATTTCTACAAACTACAACAAAGCTAAAACCTATTAAAACTTTTTAGAAATTCTTTGTAGGAATCAGGATGTGCATAGGTCCCGGGAGCTTTTTCTTTACCCCAAAAGTAATGTTCGCCTATTTGTGCTTCCAGTTCTTTGAGCTTTATCCTATTATCTTCCCATTCTTTGAGCTTGTTATTGAGATGAAAAGCAATAGCCTGATCATTATCGAGTGTATATTGCACTGCTTTCAAATTCTTAAATTTATCCCGACCTATAGCCTCTGCCAAGTCATTCCCCACAATAGTGTACCAATGCAAGCCAGGAAGGAAATCCATAAAATCCCACATAGAAACCCCTTTCCATCCATAGGATGAACCTTTCACTACTTTATGGCGAGCATCATAGGCTTCATCAGAACAAAAATAGCCATATAATAACTGACGATTCCTCGCAAATAATTGCATGAAATCAACAAGTTCATTGATTTTTGAAAGCTCTTTGTCTTTCAGCTCCAATCCGGCACCACACATTAACAGACCTAGAGAATTAGCCGATGCAGAAAACCAAAATTTCTTTTTTCCTTTAAAGATGATGCTTAAATATTTATCATACAAGGCTAATACATCTGTTTTGCTTTTATCGACGGACTCAATTTTTTGCTTGAGTGGTTCAGTATATCCGTATCGGTTGGGTTGAATGAGGCTGGATTTCAGATTCAAAAAATCCATCCAGGTCTTGGTATCAAAATTTTCTGTTCTTAAAATTAGTTTTATTCTAATGTTCATATGATAATTAAATTAATTCGTATACTTCTCCTCCTGTGTTTTCAACAGCATCCCGCAAAGGTTGTGATACATGCGTAGATTCTGCAGTTTTATCTTTCGAGTCTCTCACTACAAGATCAAATTTCTTAGGTGGTTTAGATATAGGTGTTGTTTGCCCATCATAACTGGCTTTACCTTCGTGAATGGCTATGTTATCCCTCATTTGAGCGTCATATGATAACGTCTTTACATCTTTAACATCGCCAATAACAACATCCTCTTTAAAAATATCTGGAATTCTTGTCCTATATTCACCAGTTAATCTAATAGTATCATAGACATTTAGAGTTGGTTTGCTCAGTCCTGATACTCCAGTTTCTTCTTCATATTTTTTAATAGATTCACCTTCACCTTTCATTCCTAGTTTTCTTGCTGCACGATGCTCTACATAGGCAACAATGTCTCCTGGAACTTGATATCTACATCCTTTGTAAACGGTTAAAAATTCGTGAACGTATCTTTTTGAAACACCTGATTCCTGCATTTCTAATGCATCTAGTTTAGGAGTTGATTTCCCTGACAATTCGGATGGTCTGCCATTATAACTAACAGAAGCAGGTGTGTTTATCGTATTCGGCGCAATCTCCACTTTCATATCCACATCGCCATTTCCGCTGTCGCGGTTCGCTCACTTGAATGTCTCCCAGACATTCACCCTTCGGGATCGGTCGCTCATCTTTTGCTACAGAATTCACCATTTCCACCGCTACTTTAATGCCATCACGCAACTTCGGCTGATAAGCCTTAGCAAGGTTTACGGCTTTTTTGGCCAGAAAGCCGTAAAAGTCGGTAAAGTTGTCGGTGTCCTGTTCCCCGTCCTCACCTGAGTCGAGAAGTCTTGATACGATTTCTTCGTTTTGGCTAACAGTTATTGCTAGGATTAGCGGCCGCATTGCGGTTCGCTCAATGAATGTCCTCTGGGACATTCACCCTTCGGGTACTTTCGCTCATCCTCACTCACCTGTTCTTCATTTTCAGCAGCAGTCTTCGGTCTTTCTATTTTTTCGGTCCCTTTATGCACACCTAGTTCGCCGGGCAGTGTCCAGGATTGCATGTCCTCTGTCTCGTGGATGTGCATATTATTAGTCTAATAGTAATACTTTATTAAATGTAAAGAAAATAATTATTGATTCGATAATTTGAGCGATTCATATTTTTCCACAAAAGCATCCCAATTAAAATCAGGGAATAACCGGGGCATTGTTTTCCTAAACTGCTTGATAATGGGATGTTGAAGATTAGCAATATTTAATAACACTAGCTGCCAGTTGGCAAAAATACAGGCCTCTTTTGCCATGTGAACATATCCTTCTAAATCCAAATCCAAATCAAAGGTTTCCGGTTCAGGGGCATGATGCAGATAAATAGATTGAGTAACAAAATTGGGCGTTATTAACATACCACAACTAATGGTTTCGGAAGGCATATCGATAGGATGATAGTAGGCAATCAAATCATTATACTCCACATCACTTTCGTAATATAATCGATCTTTCCAAGTTTGAACGATTTGTTCAATGGGCAAAAAATTTAGTCTACCTGAAGCTTCTATTTGTTTGCCTTGCCACTCAATACTAAATCCGTTTGCTTTTACTTTATACAAATCAACCAACTTAGAATCTTTTAAACGTACCCAGTAATTATCGACTAAAGGAGTCTCCATAATTGGCAAATTGCTTTTTACTTGAAGCTCAATAGTATTCAAATCCTCTACATTAAAAAGACACATGGTTAAAAGAGTAATTGTATCATTCATTATTGATCTTACCATAATGATTTTGTTTATGCTTTTATAATAATACAAACGAAAGTATATTATTAAACAGCAATGCTTTAAATTTTAGTCCTTTTCATATTCCAGCATACTCTGCTTGCAACTTACGGGAGGCATTAAACGCAAGTTTTTTCAACAATATCACCTTCTTTCAAAGCAATAGACTTTGTTGAAATCCGCTACAAAAAGCACATTTCCTAAGACAAAAAAAGGTTGATAAAATTTTCCTTTTACAGGCTGAATATTTTGTAATACCTCTCCTGTCTGAATATTCACTATATCGATGAAAGTGGAAGGTTTTTTCCAAAATAAATACCCAAGATTGTTTTTATCGATTACTCCCTGATATATTTTAGTTTTTCGCTCTTGGGCAATTTTCCATTTTATTTCTTTGTTTAGGAGGTCAAACCCAGAGACGCTACAATCTTCATGCATTAACAACAAGTAATTACTGTCATTAGAGGCAATTATTTGCTCAATATTGATTTTATCATCTACAATGATTTCCTCCTTAACCGTGTGACTTATTTTATCAATAACAAAAAAGTACGTTTTATCATCTTTAAACCCATGACAGTAAATAAAGTCCTCATTTTGAGCAAGGGTTTTCGGGCGATATGACAGCAACAGGCGAGTCGATAGTTCTTTGGACTGCAAATCGGTAACATACAAACCTTCACTATTTACTGTATGATATATTCTTTTATGCTTTGAATCCTTCAAGGACTGCAACATACCCAAGTGATTTCCTGAATGATGTCGGTAGCGATGCCCCGCAGTTTTTTGGAGGACTTCTCCTGTCGCTGCATCCAAAACTACGGTTACAAGATCTCCTTCTTGCTTTTCTGTAAAGACCAATCGTTCGTCAAATAAAAAAACACCTCCATAATTGGCGCCAATCGACCATCCACTCAAGGCATAGGACCAATTTAATCCTTGGGTAGAAAAAGATTGCAAATGAGGTTTTGTGGGGTCACCGAAAACATCCTCTTTGCTTTGGCTTTCGCAGTGCACGACAACAAAGCAAGCCTCCTTATTGGCCTCTAGCAATTTATAGCCAAATTCATGGTCTATGGCCAAGGGTATCGTGTGGGTAATAGTTCTACTTTCCTT
>CAJQQM010000197.1 GCA_905480485.1 uncultured Aureispira sp. | reverse complement strand
TAATACTGATAGGCTCTACGCTCAATTTGATTAGTCAACATCAAGTTTTACCGATCCACAATAAAGCCAACTGCCAAAGCAATACCTTGATGCAACGAAACCTTCGACAACATCCTTTTCTAGTGCAAAAACGAACTAGTTTTTTACAAAAAAGTAAAAGATGGATAGCAGTTCAGGCAACCGCTACAGAACAAAAGTTGGCAAAAGTTATCCATAATATACCTACTGTGGTCCACGTAGTTTATGCAAATGCCACCCAAAATATATCAGATGCTCAAATTCAATCTCAAATTCAAGTCTTGAACGAAGACTTTAGTTTATCCAATCCCGATTTTGGTTTGGTAGTCCCTGCAGTATTTCAATCTTCAGCAGCTGATATCGAATTTCATTTCTGCTTGGCGCAAATTGATCCTGATGGAAATACAAGTACCGGAATTACCCGTACTATGACTACGGTAAGTAATATTGGCAATAGTAACAGTTCGGCTATTTTTTATACCACTAATGGTGGCAAAAACAGTTGGGACGATAGCAGATACCTAAATATTTATGTGTGTGAAATAGACGACAATGGCCAATTTCTTGGATATGCCACACTACCCGGGTCCGCATTATCCGGTGAAGATGGTATTGTCATCGACTACAAATATTTTGGCACTACAGGTACCGTTGCCCCGCCACTCGATAAAGGAAGGACCGCTACGCATGAAATTGGGCATTATTTCAACTTAGAGCATATTTGGGGAAATGGTTGTAATAGTGACGATGATGTGGCCGACACCCCCGAACAAGAAAACAGCTATGGAGGCTGCCCTGTGCACCCTCGAACGAGTTGTGGCAGCGACGATATGTTTATGAATTACATGGATTATGTAAATGATGACTGTATGGCTTTTTTTACTGAAGGACAAAAAGCAAGAATGCATGCAGCACTTAATACGGCTAGAAATGGCTTATTAAACAACAGTGCTGCCTGTGGTACTGCGTCAACACTAGCAAGCAATGACATTTTAAACTGGCAGTTGTACCCTAACCCTAGCGATAGAAACACCGTTTCGATTCATTTTGAGTCCAATCAACTTGAAGGTGCGCTGGTTTTGCTCAGAAATATAAACGGAATCGTATACACTAGTAGTACGCTTCAACAAAACCTACAAATTGACGTATCCCCTTTGCCTTCGGGCATCTACACGGTTGAAATCATTCATAAAAAGTCAAGGATGGTCAAAAAGTTAATACTACGTTGATGTTTTGAATAAGTCCTCAACTTTTCTTTGAAGTCCAATCTTCTTTAGTTGTGTAGCCAAAAAGATTTTTTCTCTTGATAAAGTCTGCGACATCATCCCGCACAAATTTTTCCCAACCAGGTTCACCGTCTTCTATCATACGAAGCATAATAATGGCATAGATATGAATAACATCGGGATTGTACCCAACTATATCGACCACATGTTGATTGTCAAAGATATGCTTGTATAAATATTTCACGCCCTCGGGAATAGGAATATTTTGGCAAGTTAGCACGCCACCCTTTTGTTTGTCCACCGATGGATAAACATATATTTTTACATTTCGGGTAAATATTTCACCATAAGAAGTAATTAAACGGCCATCTTTGTTGCGATTATACTTACTATTTACAATTTTCAGTAAGCCCCCTGCCCCTATAACAATACCCAATTTGGCTATCTTGTAAGATGCTAAATAATTAATCAATCCTTTGTATTCGTTGCAATTAGTAATCATTACTTTTTGGCCCAAAAACTGTAATAAGGCAACTCGATCCAAAAAATCTTGTTCGATGACAGTCCCTATATCAATACACAAATCACCTAATGTAATTTCAGAAATCGTTTCGGTACCACGTGGCGATAAATCTTTTTCTTGATTAAACTGATTGGCCGCTGCATGTATACGGTCAAGTGTTCGATGCGTTGCGGGCCTAAAACTACCACGTACTACCAATAGATTTTTTTTGTATAAAAACTCACAAGGGTGCACCGGACAACCATGTTCATCAAACATAGCGACATTGCTAAGACCTTGTTTGACCAATTCTAAGGTTACTAATCGATTATCAAGGCCTTCGAATTGCGGCCCTTTAATGCGGCACATATCGACTTTAACACGATCATCTATGCCCTCGGTTAGAGATGATAGAATAGCTTTGTAGTCTTGATAATAATTAAAGCAGGCATAAATAAGATTGACACCAAGTACTCCGACTGCTTGTTGTTGTAATGCTGTGTCATTATCCAATAATTCTATATGAAAAACAATTTCATTATAAGCTTCCTGTGGGTGCAACTGAAATCGAATCCCCATCCATCCATTTCCAAAATTAGTTTTATGATAATTCAACGTTTCGATGGTGTCGGCAAATGCAAATAGCAAGCCTTCAGAACGTTCTTGGCTCAATCGATCAATCAGTAAATCAAACTCATGCTCGAGCATTTTATAGAGCCTAGATTCGCAAATATAACGGCCTGATTTTTCGATTCCATATATGGCATCACTCACTAGTTTGTCGTAAGCAGAAATGGTTTTGGCAATCGTTCCTGAAGAGGCCCCTGCTTTAAAAAAATATTGAGCAACCTCCTGCCCTGCTCCAATTTCGGCGAAAGAACCATAAATACTGCTGTCTAAATTTATTTCAAGTGCTTTTTGTTGGGGCTCTAGATTCTGAATCGACATAGAATTGATTACGAATGAAATGAATTGATTGAATTTGATTGATGACCCTAATATAATAAAACATAGAATTTATAAAAATTCAAACCCCCTGGATTTGTTAAATTATATTTAATAAATACCAAATATCTTATTACAATATTTAAGTTTTTTAGTACATTAGGTGTGCATCGGGTCCGATATACCGTTCATTGAAAAAATAGTAATTTATAAATAGCTATCTATCAACATAATTGAGCTAAAACCTTTAAGAAAATGATCTTTAAGACGTATACTTTATGTACTTCCTGGTCATTTTAACAAAAGGCAAGCATTGCTTTCTGTTTTTGTTTTACTTAAATAAGACAAACGCTAGCAACTTCAAAAAATAATTTTGAGGACATTGGGAAAGTCAAAATTTTACTCATGAACCATATCTCAAACCCTTCACTATTTTCTAAGAAAAATTTTAAAGTAATAGTTTATGAAAGTATGTATTCCTGCTGAAATAAACACGGAAGAATTGCGTGTTGCAGCCACCCCTAAAACTGTTTTGAGGCTAATAAAACAGGGGTTTGAAGTATTTGTGGAGAAAGACGCTGGGCTAAAAGCTAATTTTTCAAACCAGGCGTTTGCCGATTCAGGAGCCACAATTTTAGGCTCAGCTAAAGAGACCTATGAAACAGGAGACATCATCTTGAAAGTGCTTGCTCCTAGCAGCCAAGAAATAGGACTGATGCACAAGGGACAAGTTATGCTTAGTTACTTGTGGCCAGCACAAAATCCAGATTTATTAAATCAATTATCCGAAAAAGGGGTAAATGCGATCGCCATGGATGCGATTCCTAGAATTTCGCGCGCCCAAAAAATGGATGTACTTTCTTCTATGGCCAATATTGCTGGCTATCGATCTGTCATTGAAAGTGCCAATTATTTTGGACGTTTCCTAAATGGTCAAATCACCGCCGCAGGAAAAGTTGCCCCTGCTAAAGTTTTGGTCATTGGTGCTGGCGTTGCAGGACTTGCTGCGATCGGTACTGCAAGATCATTAGGGGCTATCGTTCGGGCATTTGATACGCGTATGGAAGTGGCAGAGCAAATTGAAAGTATGGGTGCTCAGTTTCTGACAGTTGATATAGAAGAAGACGGGTCTACAGACTCTGGCTATTCAAAAGTAATGAGCCCAGCCTTTATTGCGGCAGAAATGGCCTTGTTTAAAGAACAAGCCAAAGAAATTGATATTATTATCACAACCGCGCAAATTCCAGGAAGAAAAGCGCCTGTTTTGGTTCTGAAAGAATGTGTTGACACCCTAAAACCGGGTTCTGTAATCGTAGATTTAGCGGCATCAACAGGGGGTAACTGTGCCTTAACCAAAGATGGAGAAATTTATACAACGGATAATGGGGTTATCATTGTTGGTAAGTTAAGTCAATTGCCTTCTCAGGCAAGTCAGCTTTATGGCAACAACCTATGCCATCTATTAGACGATATGGGCAAAGCTGAAAAATTTGTAATTGACATGGACGACGATGTTGTTTCAAGAGCTATGGTTACGCATCAGGGCACAATCAACTGGCCTCCTAAACCTTTGCCGGTAAGTCCTCAGGCCAAAAAAGTAGCGCAGGAAGAAGTTGTCGTGCACAAACCAACTGCGGAAGAATTAGCTAAACAAAAAGGGAAAAAAGCGCTCATCAACCTATGCCTCATTGGTCTTTTCTTAGTGCTCTTAGGTTTTGTAGCCCCTAAAGACTTTATGCAACATTTTACGGTCTTTGTACTTTCGGTGTTTATTGGCTGGCAAGTAATCTGGAATGTTTCCCACTCTTTGCATACACCACTGATGGCGGTAACTAATGCTATCAGTGGAATTATAGTTATTGGCGGATTGGAACTATTTAAGAACGTAAATATGACCTTACCCCTTGTTATTCTGGCATCAATAGCAATTTTGGTGGCAAGTATCAATATCGTAGGTGGATTTTTTGTAACGCATCGTATGCTAAAAATGTTTAAAAAATAAATTATGTTAACAGGACAAATAGAAATAATTCAAGCCTCGGCTTATTTATTTGCGAGTATTTTATTTATACTAAGCTTGGGCGGATTATCCTCTCAAGAATCAGCCAAACGGGGTGTATTGTATGGAATGGCAGGGATGTTTATCGCTATTGCGTCAACTATTCTAGGCTTATTGGGCAAAGGTGTGGGCGCCGATGCATATACTTATATAGGTGTATCTATTGCTGTAGCCTCTGTTGTAGGTATAATTGTTGCGCGAAAAGTAGAAATGACAGGCATGCCTCAATTAGTGGCAATATTACACAGTTTTGTTGGGCTTGCGGCTGTACTAGTAGGCTATGGTTCATACATGGACCACATGGAAAAAATGCTAGATACCAACTTTGCCCTTAGCCACGGTGGCGCCGAACACATCATTCACTTAGTAGAAGTTTTCATCGGCGTTTTCATCGGCATGATTACCTTTATAGGTTCGATTATTGCTTGGGGTAAATTAGACGGTAAGATACGCTCTAAGCCCTTAATTTTGCCTGCAAGACATGCCATAAACGGGCTGATGCTAAGCGCTTGCTTTGTGCTAGGCTATTTATTTTGTATGGCCGGAACGGTCGATGACGGAATGCTTTATCTGTACATTATGACTGCAGTAGCAACCTACATTGGGTTTATGATGGTTATGGCTATCGGAGGCGCTGATATGCCGGTAGTAGTATCGATGCTTAATTCTTACTCCGGATGGGCCGCTGCTGCCGCAGGTTTTATGTTGGGCAACGATTTATTGATTGTAACAGGTGCCTTGGTAGGTTCTTCAGGTGCTATTTTATCAATAATTATGTGTGATGCTATGAATCGATCTTTCATTTCCGTTATTTCTGGAGGTTTTGGTGATACGCCTGTCGCTTCGGGTGATGGTCCCGCAATTGAAGGAGAAGTAACCGCGACCAACCATACCGAAACTGCCGAATTACTAAAATCAGCCAATTCCATTGTCATTGTTCCAGGCTACGGTATGGCGGTTGCCAAAGCACAGTACCCCATTCACGATATGGTTCAAAAACTTCAAAAACAAGGTAAAAAAGTCTGTTTTGCCATTCACCCTGTAGCAGGGCGTTTGCCGGGACATATGAATGTTTTGTTGGCTGAAGCCAATGTATCCTACGATATTGTTTTGGAAATGGATGAAGTAAATGATGATTTGCCCGAAACGGATGTGGTCATGGTTATTGGTGCAAATGATATTGTTAATCCTGGTGCACTAGAAAATCCATCTAGCCCCATCTATGGCATGCCGGTTATAGAAGCATGGAACGCCAAACAAGTGATTGTTATGAAACGTTCGATGGCGGTAGGTTATGCAGGTGTTCAAAACCCGCTATTTTTTAAAGACAATACCGATATGTTGTATGGTGATGCAAAAGATAGTGTTGATAAAATTAACGCTGAATTAATGTAGTTGATGTAAATCAAATCGTTTCGACAAAAAGAGGAGAATGTTATTCATTTTCCTCTTTTTGTTTTGAAAATTATTGTGGTTCTACAATCCAGAGAATATCCTAGCCCTAATTAATTATTTCGATATAGAGTATCCTACAACATCGATATTATTTAAATCAACCACGGAGACTAAATAGCACTTTATTATTGCAATTCATCTGGCTAATGTGTACCTTGTTTATTATTTTAGTTGGATAGAAGCGCATTTTATGGCAAAAAAGAAAAAGTTCTACGTAATCTGGGAAGGACTTGAAACTGGTATTTTTACAACTTGGAAAGAATGTCAACGATTGATAAAAGGCTACGCAGGTGCCAAATATAAGTCCTTCGAAAGCTTAAAAGCAGCCGAAGACGCTTACGCAGGAAGTTATTTTGAGGCAGTCAAAACCACTCCTAAAAAAACAAGTAAATCAATGGCCGAGGCAGGTATTCCTCGTTGGAAAAGTATTGCTGTGGATGCCGCTTGTAGTGGCAACCCGGGACGTATGGAATATCAAGGCGTAGACACAAGTACAGGTAAACGTTTATTTCACGTTGGCCCTTTGGCTGAAGGCACCAATAATGTTGGGGAGTTTTTAGCCCTGGTACACGGCTTAGCCTACCTTCAAAAATTAAACAGCAAACTCCCAATCTATACCGACTCTAAAATTGCTATGGCATGGATTAAAGCCAAAAAATGTAGAACTAAAGTAGCTAAATCTAGAGCAAATGTGCCTATTTTTGAGCTAATCGCTCGTGCCGAAAAATGGCTAAAGCAAAATCAATTCGATACAGAGATTATCAAATGGAAAACAAAAGCATGGGGTGAAATACCAGCTGATTTTGGAAGAAAATAGGTCTTGAGTGTTAATTTATACTTAATCTGTGTTTCTTTTTTATTATATTGTGAACCATTCGTTTACTTATTAAGCTCATATGATTGCCATACAAATTCAACTGAATTCCAATTTATACCTTCGGGACCCTCAGGAAACTAAACTCGGTAAAAAAATTATAGAGTTTAGTATTATATTGATTGAAGATTTAGGCTTTGAGAAATTTACATTCAAAAAACTTGCAAAGAAAATTGAATCTACCGAAGCCTCTATTTATCGTTATTTTCAGAACAAACATAAGTTGCTGATATATTTGGTAGCTTGGTATTGGTCTTGGATGAAATTTCAGGTAGACTACAACACCATGAACATCGAAGATGTAGATAAAAAAATCAAAATTGCTTTATCAATTTTAGTAGAATCTTCACGCAAAAACCCGGCGATTCAGTATGTCGATGAAAACTTATTGCACAAAATAGTTGTCGCCGAATCAAGCAAAGCTTATCATACCAAGACGGTTGATGTTGAGAACAAGGAAGGCTATTTTTCTAACTATAAAGAACTATGCGAATGCATTTCGACCATTCTTTTAGAAAAAAAAGCAGACTACCCCTATCCGCATACCCTTGCTTCTTCCCTTATTGAAATGGCCAACAACAATATATATTTTGCCGAACATTTACCTTCGCTAACAGATGTAAAAATTAAAGAAGGCAACCTCGAAGATATCAAACGCTTGTTGGAACATTTTGCATTTTCTTCCTTATCTGCAAGTGAATAGCAGCCCTAAATCAAATACTATGAAAGCCCTCCTATTCCTATCTTTATTTTTTGGTTGTACGGTGTTTTTGTCGGCACAAAGTGACGCTGTACGGGCGGCATGGACAACTGCCAAAAATTTATGCAATGAAAATCAGTACACCGAAGCAAAATCGACATTATTAGCCGTATATCAAGAAATGCCTAGGCCCCTTTGTTGTTTTTGGCTAGGGACAGTTTATAGTATAGAATCGAAGCGCGACTCTGCAATATTTTATTTTGAAAAAGCAATTAAAAATAGTCGCAAACCCCAATTAGCAGCGCTCGACCATTTAATAAGAGAAAATTTACGAAAACTCGACTTTGAAAAAGCCTATCAACTTGCTTGGCAAGCCCTTGTCGACAATCCTGGTAACGAGGTATTTCTAGAAGAATTTAAAGAGGTATGTCTTTGGTCCTATTTCATCAAACATATGGGATTTAATAAACATTATTTGACCCAAACAAAATTACAAAAAGAATATCAAAGCAAAACGATTACCGAACAAGCCCTGATTATCAAAAACATTCGAAACAAAGAAGGACAATACCTACATGTCGGTAATCGGCAGTATAAAGGGCATCACGAAATATGGAAATGTAGGTTTAATAACAGTAAAGAAGATATTGATATAAAGTTTCATTTACACAATCATAAACTTGACCATCAAATTGAACTTCAACACCAACTTGCTACCAAAACCTATAACAATAAAGAAGAAACGCTGATGGTTCGGCTAGGTGCCTTAATGGCCCTGAAGCCCTTCGATGACAAACAGGCGCTAGATTTGTTGGCAGCACCTGAAGAGGAAGTCCGCAGCTGCCTATGTTCGGAATTAACCACTGCAAATGGTAAAAAAGTAAAAAAAGCTTGTTTGGGCGATGCCTCTGAAGTAGTAAAAGCTATGTGTAATAATCTAGCTTTATTCAAGCAAAAGTAACCACAAAACACGAGCCTAAAGCTATTGTTACTTCGTTTTATTTGCTTGCTTTAGTGCAAGGTCTTTGCTGTCCTTACAGTTCAATCAAACCCTCGGGTAGGTTCATCAAAATAGTATGTTTATCCAAATCTATTGAAACAATCCAATTTTCGTGAATTGGAATTAAACAATGCCCCTTCTTGAATTTTAGCGTAGCCATTTCTTGTTGTGGATAAGACTCGATTGTTTCAATAATACCAAGCAATCCAAGTTCTTGGTCACTCATTTCGAATCCTTCCAAGAATTGATATTCCAAACCATTATCTTGAATTTCAGCATCACTCAATTGAACATCTTCTCTACGCAAATAAAGTGGCTTGTTCGTCAGTAAAGAAGCATCTTCTTTGTTGTCAATATCTTCCAATTTCAAAATTATTTTACCTTTACCTCTAGTATATTCAATAAAATAAGGTGTGTGCGCACCTCTTATATTGACAAAAAAAGCTTCATTTTGAGCTACATCCGCTAGATATCGCTGATCAATAGTTGCTTTTAATTCCCCTGAAAGGCCATGTGGCTTATTAATTTTACCAATTTCTAAAAACATAATGCCTAATTATTTAATTATATGTGTAGTTTTGTGATTTATAAAATAAAAATATGCACTGGAAAGAACTAAATACTACGACTCAACTCCAAACCATCATCGAAGCTTCTCATCGCCAAGCTGTAGCAATTTACAAACACAGCACACGTTGTAGTGTTAGCTTTATGGCCAAAAAAACAATTGAATACAATTGGGACTATGACACGGTTGACATTTGGTTATTAGACCTAATAAAGTACCGTCCACTTTCAAACGAAATTGAACAATTATTTTCTGTTAGACACGAATCGCCTCAATTGTTGCTTATTAAGGACGGTAAAGTCGTCTATCATGGCTCGCACAATAACATCGACCTGCATCAAATTAATCAACACATAGAATTGGTATAGAACCAAATTTATTTGACAACGCCCCCTTCTTCTGCCTCGGAAATAGGACTCACAAAAATTAGTTGTCCGTTGGCGTTTTCGGCCATGAGTATCATTCCCTCGGATAGTATTCCCATCATTTTGCGTGGGGCTAAATTGGCCACCACAACGACTTGCTGCCCAATGATTGCAGAGGCCTCGTAGTGCTTGGCTATACCGGAAACAATTGTTCTTACTTCGTCACCTAAGTCAACTTCAAGTTTTAGTAATTTATTGGCTTTCTTGACCTTTTCAGCACGCACAATAGTACCTGTTCGCAAATCAACTTTCGTAAAGTCGTCAAAGGTACAAGTCGCTTTATAAGCTTGTTTTTGCGGTATTTCTGTCTTGGTATTTAATGCTTTCAACTGTTTCAGTTTTTCTTTCTGCTGTTCAACCAATTCCATCCTAGATTTATCTTTGCGGTCATTAATTTTGGCAAAAAGTAATTGTGGTGCTTCAATTTGATGCCCTTCTTCGATTAAGACTCCTGCTTGTTCTAATTGAATTTTTAGTTGTGCCAAGCTGCCGTCCTTTACAGGGTCTAAAGCCAACAAATTACGCATTTGTGCAGAGCTAAAGGGTAAAAAAGGCTGACTTAGAACAGACAGAGCCGTTACAATTTGTAAACTCAGATTAAGTAGGGCTGCTGCTTCGACCGACTCAGGGTCTTGTTTCCAAATTTTCCAGGGTTCATTGCGTTGTAACAAAGTATTTCCGTAAGAAGAAATTTCCATTAGCAACTGAACGGCTTGCTTGAACTCATATTTTGTAATAGATGCCTCTAAATGCTCAATTTTTTGTTTTAGCTGTTGCATTGCTGCAGCTACCGTTACAACGGCACCTTCTTCAATGTCTTTTAGCTTTGCTGCTGCTGTATAAGCAGGTACTTTTGCCGCAAAATTTTTGTGGGTTAGACTTGTTACTCGATTGACAAAATTACCAAGATTTGCTACTAATTCGTTATCGTGTAGGGCTACAAATTCGTCCCATTTAAAATCTCCGTCCTTGTTTTCGGGCAAGGTGCGAATAAGTGCGTAACGCAAAGCATCTTCTTTGTTATGAAACGATTCAAAATCTTTTAGATATTGATGTTGTTCAATCACCCAACCTTTAGACTTTGAAAACTTTCTACCTTCTAAATTGAGAAATTGATTGGCCGGCACATTCTTAGGGAGTGCAAAATCGCCGTGTGCCTTTAACATTGCTGGAAAAACAATACAATGAAAAACGATGTTATCTTTACCGATAAAATGTACCAATTCTACAGAAGAACCCTTCCAATAAGATTCCCAATTTTTTCCATTTTCTTGAGCCCACTGCTTAGATGCTGAAATATAACCAATTGGCGCATCAAACCAAACATAAAGCACCTTTCCCTCGGCACCCTCAATAGGTACAGGTATGCCCCAGCTCAAATCACGGGTAATCGCTCTAGGATGCAAACCATTATCGATCCATGATGCGCACTGACCTAATACATGTTTTTTCCATTGAGCAGGATTGTGACTAAACTGTCCTTCTATTTGTCCTTTATTGATCCAATCTTTTAACCAAGCTGCGTGATTATCCAACTTAAAAAACCAATGTTTGGTTTTTTTGAGTACGGGTGTTTTTTTGCTAAGCGTAGAGATTGGGTTAATTAATTCAGTAGGAGATAATGCGGAACCACATTTTTCGCATTGATCGCCAAAAGCTTCCTCATTACCACAGTTTTCTTTAGGACAAGTACCCGTAATATAACGGTCGGCCAAGAATTGGTCAAAATCTTCATCGTAGTATTGGTCGCTAACTTTTTCTTCAAATTGCCCTCCTTTATCTAACAAATTCAAAAAGAATTCCTGTGCCGTCTGATGATGCAAAGGATCTGAAGTACGATGATACATATCAAAGGAAATCCCTAAATGCTCAAAAGTTTGTTTGTTGAGCTGGTGATAAGTATCAATAATTTCTTGAGGAGAACGTTTTTCTTTTTTGGCGCGAATCGTGATTGCTGCTCCATGTTCATCCGAACCACAAACAAATAATACATCCTTGCCTAACAATCTAAGATAGCGTGCATAAATATCTGCTGGCAAATAAGCCCCTGCAAGATGTCCAAGATGTAGCGCCCCATTGGCATAAGGCAAAGCTGCCGTAATTGTATATTTTTTGCTCACGTTTTCAGAAATTAGACTGTTTAATCAAAAAAGCAACCAGTAGATTAGCTTACATTACTGGACAACTTACTTATTGTACAAAAATAAACAAAGGATTAAGAAAGGAATACTAAATGAAAAGAATTCTATAAAAAGAAACCATAAACTAAAAAAAGAGAGATAAGCATGTTGCCTATCTCTCTTTTGATTGCTTTAAATTAGATGTTATTGCATCATTCTAGCATGTATGAAAGAGTAGCCACTAATAGTAGAATACCCTATAAATAACGGAATATGAAACATCAACATATCATACACCCCGTAGTTGATTGACAATATAATCGTCATTAAGAAGAATACCGC
>CAJQQM010000196.1 GCA_905480485.1 uncultured Aureispira sp. | reverse complement strand
ACTATTTGTTCGCTGTGTTCAGCATTTTTAGGCCGCTTAAATATTTGGCTAATCATACCGCTTTGATCAATCACAAAAGTCGTTCTCAAGACGCCCATTACTTTTTTGCCATACATGTTTTTTTCGCCAAAGGTCCCGTAGGCTTGCATGACAGTTTTTTCGGTGTCTGCCAACAAAGGAAAAGGTAATTCAAATTTGGAAATAAATTTTTGGTGCGATGCAGCGCTGTCGGGGCTTACACCTAGTACGGCATAGCCTTTATCTAGCCACATATTGTAGTTGTCGCGCAAATTACAAGCTTCTTTGGTGCAGCCCGGGGTATTATCTCTTGGATAAAAGTACAAGATAAGATTTTTGCCCTTGAAATCGGCTAATTGAATCGTGTTGCCGTTTTGGTCTACGCCGCTAAAGTCGGGGGCTTTGTCGCCCTCTTTGAGTGTTATTGCCATTGTTTGTTTGATTTATGGTTATGATATCTATTTATTCGCTTACAGGTGCCAAGCGGACTGTTAAGCCCTCGAGTTCCGTTTTTAACTTTATTTGGCAGCCCAAACGGCTGTTGTCTTCTACAAAAAAAGCTTGGTCCAACATATCTTCTTCGTCTTCGGATTGTTCAGGTAGTTGATGGTCCGACTCTACATACATATGACAACTAGCGCACAGGGCCATTCCGCCACAAGTGCCTTCAACCGGCAATTCTACCGCCCGACAAAATTCCATCATATTCATGTTCATATCAGTAGGGGCATCGTGTTCGTGAAGCTTACCCGCGCGGTCAATTATCTTGACCTTAATCATATCATCCATATCTATTTTTCATTTTATATAACAGCAAAACGCTATTATAGTTTTTTGTCTATTGATTTTAGTGCTTGATGCATTACAATTCCAAAGGTGACAGCCACATTTAAGCAAGGCGTTTGACCCAAAGCAGGGATGTAAACGTTGTGTTCAATAAGGGTTGTCAGTGTTTCCGGCAGTCCATCCTTTTCGTTGCCAAATATAATCAAATCATCCGATTCAAAATCAAAATTATTCAAATGTTCTGCCTCTTTGTCGAGTAAAGTGGCAATTTTTCGGCCCGGATAATTGCTAATAAACGCTGTTAGGTCTTCAATTTTTATAATGTCTACAAATTCAATTGCGCCTGCGGTCCACACCCTAGCCATATGTGCCATTTCGGCTCGGGCTTTTTTGCTTTGAGTAGGGGGTAACATCAATTGGTTGCTGTCGTATATATATACCTTATTAAGGCCATAAAATTCGGCACTCCGTATCATCGAGGATAAATTAGGGCGGTACTGTGGGGCATAAAGTAATACGTTCATGGTACGTCTTTGTTTGTGATTTTGTCTAGGTCAATAGTTCAATTTGCTGCAGCAGCCAATGCCTTTCTGCCAGCGGCTGCGTATTTTCTACTTGTTGCTTAAGCTTTTCGATGGCTTTTTTGTCATAGGGCGCAATATCCAACATTTTTCTGATAAGAAAGATGATATTCTTGTATACTTCTTTGTGGTAGGCCATGACCGATTTTCGCTGCAAGTAACGACTGAAGCTTTGTAAAAGTGCTTCTAGTGCGTCGTAGCTTCTCTCTTCGTAATAGATTTCTAAAAGCATTGTTTTGGCATCTAAGTTTAAGAAAATATCTTCGTATTCAATCTGCAAAAGTAGTTGCTGTGTCCGAGCGTATTTTTTTTGATTGAAATATAGTTTTGCCCTTGTGTAATGAATATAATTATCTCGGTGTTTTTCTTCCAAGACCTTCGCATATTTTGGGATAAAATCAGCCACCCACTCAAACTCTTTAAGCTGAAGACCTAAAGAGGCAATATTAGAATAAGCAAAACGACTAAGATGTTGCTCTTTGATTAATAAATGATTATCAAGGCCCCATTTGTACCAGTCAAAAGCTTTTCTCCTAAATTTATCGGCACCAGTATTGAGTTTTTTGATGCTGTAATTGATAAGTATCAGTAGGATTTCTCTTTTTTCTTCTTTGTCTAAATATTCATTGTGCTGTATAAATTGTTTTGCGGTGTTTTCGTAATAAACCGTATTGTTGCTTGTGCTTAAGGTTTGATAGCTATTGAGGTAAAGTTGCACCACAGGATGTTTGTTTTGAGTAGCTTGTTGCAAAACTTCTTGCAGTTGGTCAATTTTGTATTCCTGTTGACTCATATTATGCTGAGATGCAGCCAAGCAAGCGTGTTTGAGCATCGAAATAACATAAAAGTTGTTTAGGTGTCTAAATAAGGGTTCTAAAGTAGTGTGTTCGGTACGGGTTTTATTGCTTGATAGTCGAAGTCGTTCTTTTTCGATTTGATACCTCCATAAAGATTCTTGTGCGTTTTGCAAGGGCTGTGCGTTTATGCTAGCTTCTGATTTACAAAGGATCGATGCTGCTATTTTAGGCATGTTTCTGTTTGAAAGATATTTTATTGTTAAGTTTTGCATAAAATATTTTTCGTTTTCTGTCGATAAATAACCAATAAATTCAGTCAATATTTTAAAACAATACGACATGAGTATATTGATCTTTTTTTCATCGTAATTTTCTTGCCCATACAAATACTTGAAACAGCGCTTTTTGTCAACAGTAGTTTTGTTTATTTTTTTTCTAGTAAAAAGAAAATCAAATAGTTCTGTAGATTTTAGGTGCTGATTATGTACGGGGGAATTTATCCAATTTTTTAATTGCCTTAATGCGGATTTGTCCAAGCTTAGATAAAGGCGAATCAATCTACTTTTGATCATTATTTTGATTTAAAGCGTTTATTATTTTCCAATAAATGTACATAATTGTCTTTTCTTTTTCAAGCGAGACCCAATACATTTATGAACATAAATAGTAACCAATTGAAATATTTGGCCATTCACTTTATAGTGTAGTGCTAAAGACTTTAATAAAAAAAATGATGCTTATGAGACAAATTAATATAATCAAAACAACGGTCTATTGCCTGCTTTTTTTGCCCTTGTGGGCATCTGCACAATGTGCAGTGGATAGTATTAACCCAACGGCAATTTGTAAAAATATTAGTGTGAGTTTAGACGCTAATGGAATTGTTAGTGTAGCTGCAAGCCAAATAGACAACGGAAGTACCGACAACTGCGGATTAGCCAACTTACTGATAAATGGCTCAAATGTAGTCAACTTTAATTGTTCTAATGTTGGGGTTCAGGTGCTAACGCTTACAGTTATTGATTCTGCTGGAAACAGTTCTAATTGCTCTGCCAATGTCACCATTTTAGATACCATTCCCCCCATGGCAATATGTCAAAACGCAGTCGTTTACCTAGGGGGCGGAAGTATTACCCTTTATTCGGTAGATGTAGACTCGGGTTCTTCGGATGCCTGTAGTGTAATTTATAGATCTATAAATGGCAATGATTCGCTGACATTTACAGTCGCCGACACTGGGCTAAACATCGTAACCCTCACGACTTACGACCCGTCCTATAATTCAAGTAATTGTGTTGCTAATATCACTGTTTTAGATACTTCATCGAGCTGTTTGTCTGATACAATAGCACCTGCCGCCCTTTGTATTGGACAAAGTCTAGATGTTTATTTGGGTAGTTTTTCGGGAGCTGTTGGCATTGTTCCTGCTGCTGTAGATGCCGGTAGCACTGACAATTGTGGGATTGCATCTATGTCGATTAATGGATCGAATTCGGCATTCTTCAATTGTTCAGACGTAGGTATAGTGAATACAATAGTTTTAACGGTTACAGATTATGCCAACAACAGCAGCCAATGTGTCGCTACGGTCAATGTATTAGATACCACCCCGCCGGAAGCTTTTTGTAAAAACATACAAGTGTACCTTGCTGCGGCAGGCCAAGTGGTGGTGCCTGCGACTGCTTTGGATACGTTCAGTTATGATAATTGTGGAATTAGTACCTACCTTATTAACGGGACGACTTCTTATACCTTCAATAGTAGCAATTT
This sequence comes from uncultured Aureispira sp., assembly GCA_905480485.1. Classification (GTDB taxonomy): domain Bacteria; phylum Bacteroidota; class Bacteroidia; order Chitinophagales; family Saprospiraceae; genus Aureispira. Next base: position 36,098 of record CAJQQM010000196.1, on the reverse strand, counting down.
AGGATTCAACACTGCAACCTTAACTGTAATTGATTCATTTGGTAATTCTTCGACCTGTAACGCTGTTGTACACGTTTTGGATACATTGGGCTTTACCGCTGTTATATCCGGCAATGTATTTGACGACACAAATTTTAATTGCAATAAAGAGATTACGGAACAGCAGTTACGAAATATTACCGTGGTGGCCGCAGGACAACAAACGTATTATCAAACGACTGATGCTCAAGGTAATTATTCGATAGCCGTTGACACTGGCAACTATATTGTTTACCCCATCTTTCCGGCTCCTTATTGGTCCGTATGTCTCGATTCACAACAGGTATATGCACCTGCAGGGGCTTTGGTGGACAGCATCGATTTTGCTTTTCAAGCCTGGACTAATTGTCCTTATCTCGAAGTAGATATTGCGGCACCTTTTTTACGAAGTACAGGAAATAGTTACTACAATGTTTCTTATTGCAATAGCGGAACTGCAATGGCTAATAATTCGACAGTAGAAGTTGAAATAGATCCTGATTTGATTGTTTTAGGAAGTAGTGTTCCAATACAAAGTCAAAACGGTTCGGTCTACACCTTTAATATTGGTAATGTAGGGATTAATCAATGCGGCAATTTTTTTATATCTGTATTGGTACAACCCACGGCTATTATAGGTCAGACACATTGTACAGAGGCCCTGATTTATCCCGATTCGGTCTGCTTAGACCCTTGGAGTGGTGCTAATTTATCGGTAGATGTAGTTTGTGATATCGATACGGTTCGGTTTACGGTTCTCAACAACGGACCTGCTGCCGTTATCAACAAATCCTTTACCATTATCGAAGATCATGTCATTATGATGGTAGGAAATACAGGTGCGATTGGTTCGGGAAGCTCTACGCAGATAGCGATACCTGCACTATCCGAAAAAACCTACCGTTTAATGGTTGATCAAGACCCGACGTTTCCTTCGATATTGGGTTCGCCGGTAGCTACTGCAGCTATCGAAGGTTGTGTGCCCAATAGTTTGGGAGGGTTTAATACAGGGTATATAACTCAATTTTACAACGACAATACCTCCCCGTTTGTTGCGGTGGATTGTCAGCAAAATATCGCCTCCTATGATCCTAACGACAAATCGGCACAGCCCGAAGGCTATGATGCCAATTATCATTATATCAATGCCAAGGACGTATTAGATTATCGGATTCGTTTTCAGAACACCGGAACAGACACAGCGTTTACCGTCGTTGTACGCGATACTTTATCTAGTTTTCTGAATGTCGAAAGCATTAAGATGGGGGCTGCAAGTCATGATTATACTTGGAATCTATCGGACCAAGGCGTATTAGAGGTGGTATTTGATGGTATTATGCTGCCCGATAGCAATGTAAATGAACCACTATCCTACGGATTTTTTAATTTTCAAATTGAGCAAAAAATCAATATTGCGCTAGGAACAGTGATTAATAATCAGGCGCATATTTATTTTGATTTTAATGCCCCTATCGCCACCAATACTACGTTTCACACCCTCGATGAAAATTTCATGACGATTGTATTGGAATTAGATAGAATGGTCCAAAAACAGATCGATCTGCAGGTTCATCCTAATCCATTTTCCAATCAGACAATTATTGAATTAAAGGGGCAAGAATTTGAAGATCTAGAATTGCAATTAATCGATATTTCAGGACGCAAACAAGTGCCTACTTATCGTGTTGAAGGGCAGCAAATTATACTGTCGAAAGGCCGTATAGGCGCTGGGGTTTATTTTGTTCGTATTTCAGAAAAGGGGCGAATGATAGCTAGTGGCAAACTTGTGGTAAGATAAGGTTTAGATTTGTATGCGAAGGGCTGCTATTTAGACAATAGTGGCCCTTTTTTTTGTTACTATAAATACTTTATATATACCTGCTTAATTTCGTTATACAATCCTACAAGCCATGTATGTTTCAGTGTATAATCAAAAGATAGTTGAAGCTCATTTTCAAGTGCCCTGTATGAATTATGGGCAACTGCAGCGCTGGAAGGATTTTGTGCCCTTAAGGTATAGTTTAAGCCTGTCTATACGTCAATTCAGGAACGATTTTGCCGCTTACTTTCAAGCATTTAGAACGACCGAATTAGAAGAAGATGACCCCGGGGGAATTGCGGCATTAGTGGACTACAAAGCTATCGGTAGGCCTGGGCTAGACCAACTTATTAAAGCGCACAAACCTATTCTTAGTTCCTTGCTTATCTATCATCAATATGAATTGCTACAAGCTCTAATTCAGCCTATATGTCTTCCTTTGGATTTTTATTATGTTGTCAACAAGATCGACGTGGTGGATATCTTTAATGAGGCTATAACTTTACAGGGTATCTGTTTTAAAAGCGATTATATCGAACACAATTACCACAAACAACTAAGCTTCAAAAATGCCTTGCTAAAATCCAAGATCTAAAGATGCTATTTAGCTTCTTTCTCAATTAAATCGTATCTTGTACTAATAATACACTATTTTTCTATCTAATTATATGGAGTTAGCTAGTTCGTATGACCAAAAAGCCTGACAATAAAAAAAGTGCCTTGCATATTTCAAAAGGCAAAGCCAATAGTTCAAACATCAATCAGAACTTCAAATATAAACGTCGCAAAGACCTTGGGGTAGACGATTATATAGCAGGGTTGTTGGCCGGCGATCGGGTTATTTTGGGAAGGGCTATTTCATTGGTAGAAAGTCAACAAGCCAAAGATCAATTAAAAGCGCAACAAATTATCGAAAAATGCCTGCCCTACAGCGGAAATTCTCTTCGAATTGGCTTGACAGGAACGCCAGGCGTAGGAAAAAGTACCTTTATCGATTGTTTTGGCCAAGAAATATTGCAGGCAGGTCATCGTTTGGCCGTTTTGGCCATCGACCCGAGTAGTCAGCTAACTAAAGGTAGTATATTAGGCGACAAAACTCGTATGCAACAGCTTTCGGTGCACCCTAAGGTATTTGTTCGGCCCTCTCCAGCCGGGGCCTCGTTAGGGGGCGTGGCACGCAAAACCCGAGAAACCGTTATACTTTGCGAAACAGCAGGTTTCGATGCTATTGTAATCGAAACTGTGGGGGTAGGTCAATCCGAAACAGCGGTGCACTCAATGGTCGACTTCTTTTTGTTATTACTGTTGCCCAACGCAGGAGATGAATTGCAAGGTATCAAGCGCGGCGTAATGGAAATGGCTGACTTGATTGCCATAAATAAAGCCGATGGAGATAATATTACAGCTGCCAAGCTTGCCAAAAAACAATGTCGGAATGGTCTTCATTTGTTTCCCCCCAAGCCTTCTGATTGGGTAGCTACCGCCGAAACCTGTTCGGCCTTAGAGGGTAAGGGACTCGATAAAATATGGCAGCACATCCAAGCCTATCGGCGTCAAACAACAATAAACGGGTATTTTCAGGAACATCGAAAACAGCAAGCTAAGTATTGGATGGAGGAAAGTATCAATGAACAACTAAAAAGCTTATTTATGAGCCATCCTTCTATTCAACAACAGTTCAAAGCAATAGAACAGCAAGTAATAGAAGGAAAAATTAGCCCTTTTAGAGCTGCCGAAAATTTGATAGCGTTATTTAAGGGGCCATGATTTGAATGGCTTTGGCATGCATCACAAACTCAACAGGAGACTGCCCTAAATATTCCCCGTCTACCTCTACAAAAGCTGGGCTTTGTTCAGGGGCTTCAATCAAAATATGTTTGGACTGACTTGTGAACGCCTCTTTGTGTTTGGTTATCGACCCATTATAAAACTTAGCAGCCTTGACAATTACTTCCCAAGGGGCAATATCTTTAAAAACAGTTAGGGCAAACAAGCCATCCTGAGGGTCGGCATGTGGGACCAACTTTGTCCCTCCACCATTATAAATGCATTGGCCAATAGTGATGTTGTAAAAGGCGTGTTCCATGGTTTGTCCGTCAAAGGTTATTTTGGCCAGACTAGGTTTGTATGTTTTAACACAGCTTAGAATCAAATAAAGGTAGTACAACTGACTATTGCCCCATTTCGGACGTACTTTGGTGGCTTTGGTTACATAGGCATCGTAGGCTAGGCCGGCAACATTTACAAAATAACGGTGGTGGCGGATACCAGCTTTATTGTGGTAAAAAACTTGTCCTACATCGTGTTCTTTTTGACGACCGCTTCTCAATAGGTAAATAGCTTTTTTATAATCTTTTGGTATGCTGTGTGTTTTTATCCAGTCGTTGCCCGTCCCAACAGGAATAATACCAAAACAAAGCTGCGCGGAAGGATATTGATTTTGGCGACACATGCCATTGACCACTTCATTAACGGTGCCATCTCCACCGACGGCAGCAAGTTTATGGTATCCTTTCAAGACAGCTTCCTCGGCAAGACTAATTGCTTGGCCGGCATAACAACTAAATTCAAAGACGTAGTCTATTCCAGCTTTTTCTAACTGTCGCTGAATATCAGGCCACAGTTTTCTTCCTTTGCCATTGCCGGCAGCAGGGTTTACAATGATAAACCACTTAGATACTTGCATGCTTGCGGGTGCTTGATGGTTTTAGTGAATCGATAAATTATCTTTATCGGGAACAGCCTCGTGTTCAGGACGCCCTTTAAATTCATCCATAGTACCGTGCACACCAAATACTTTTTTGGCCAAAAAGTCAAATGCTTTTTGAGGCAATACACCTTTCATGAAAGGCACCGATTTAACCATAAAAGGTTCTTGCAAGATAATCTCGTTGTTTTTAACTGCTTTCATGATTTTTTCAACAATAAACTCGGGGCTAAGGGTAGGCGTAAGAAAAGGGGCTTTTACCCCATCGAACATACCTGTATTGATATAGCCAGGCATCACGGTAGTCACATGTACCCCCGTTTCTTCGGCTTCCATTTCTAATCGTACCGATTCTGACCAACCGATTACTGCCCATTTGCTAGCCGCATAAACCGACATATTTGGATTGGCAATCAAGCCGGCTGCAGAAGCAATGTTGATCAGGTGACCATCGCGTTGATCAATCATGCCCGGCAAAAACTCTAATGCAATATGCATTAGGGCAGATACATTGATGTTAATGGTTTTAGAAATATCTCGATGACTGTGTCGTGCAAAGGGCTTGCCCACCACAATACCTGCATTGTTAAATAAAATATCGACGTTCCGAAACAATTCTTTAACGCGCTTTGAAGCCCTTTTTACATCCTCCAAATCGGCAACATCCACCACGTCCACATCTACGTCGTAGCCTCGATTAGCGAATTCTTTTTTGGTTTTAAGTAGTTTTTTTTCGTTGATATCCCACAAAATAACTTTATAGGCTCTTTTTTGTAGGCATTTTTTGGCAATAAGTTTGCCAATGCCAGAGGCGCCACCGGTAATTAGAACACACCTGTTTTTGATTAGCGTCATATTAAATTGTTTTTGATTTTTTAGTGATTGTACTAAAGATAGTTAAATTTAAAGAATAAAAAGAAGTCCGGCTTTGTAAATAAAAGTCTTGATAGCTGCTTTAAGAAAAGGCTAACAGTTTATTAGTAAAACCAATTAATTGAAAACATATGTACCATTTAAGCTTTGTTGAAACCGCCGAAAAAAAATACCATCACTACAAAATTCAGAATAATAAAGGAACAGAAATGATCCTTTTTCCTGAATACGGTGCTGCTATGATGCAGCTAAAACTTGAAGGAAACAGCTTAGTCGATAATATCCAAACAGCACAGGATGGTCGGCTTTCCTTTTTGAACAGTTCTTGTTCGGCGGTCCTTTTTCCTTTTGCCAATCGAATCAAAGATGGCCACTACTCTTTCAACCAAAAAGACTATCAATTAGCCTGCAATGAAGTAAAATTAGGGCACGCCTTGCACGGACTTGTCAATAAAGCTGCATTTGAAATGGACGGTTTTAAAAGCGACCAGAATACGGCTAAGATTAGTTTTGTTCGTACAGAATCAAACCCACCTTCCGGTTTCCCCTTTCCCTTTACCATCAAACTATCTTATATCCTTACAAATACCGGTTTGCGACTGTCGGTAACGATACAAAATATAGGTAAAGAAGCTTTTCCCTTTAGTTTGGGTTGGCATCCTTATTTTTACAGTAGCAAGCTAGACGATAGCAGCATAGAAATTAAAAGTCGTCAAAAAATAACGAACGATAAACGGATGATTCCCACGGGAGTGGTTGATTCAATGTTTCCAAATCCGCTCAAGCTTAAGGATCAAACCTTTGACAATACCTTTTTGCTTGAAGATACAAAAGTGGTCTACAAAACACCTGACTACCAGATGCAGTTAGACAGCTTCGGAGACCAACAACAGCAATATATACATTTCTATATTCCTTCACATCGCCAAAGTATTGCCATAGAGCCTATGACAGCCGCCGCAGACTGTTTTAACAACCATATTGGCGTCAAATTGTTAGCGGTTGGCAAAAGCTATACCCTTGATTGGCAAGTAGAACTATTAGACTGATTGTACTATTAATAAAGTATTTATTAGGATAAAATTGCTGTTATAGTGAATTTTATAGCTGGTTTTAGGGTTATCATCATACACGATTTATTATCAATAAACAAGTAATATGATGCAGGCTAATACAAAAGATATAAAACAAATTAGTGTATTCAAAACATTGCTTCATGCTAAATCAATGTCCGAAAATCCTATCAATTTTTTTCAATCAAATCTGGATGAAAGCGATGGAATAATTGAATGCAGGTTGCCCTACCACTTTATACTGACGGATCGACCAGAAATTATTCGGCAGTTTTTTCAGAAAAACCACAAAAACTATATAAAAACCAAAATTGTTCGAAACGATCTAGGGCGTGCAATTGGCAATGGTCTTTTGACCTCTAATGGAGACTATTGGTTGAGGCAGCGACGCATGATTCAGCAAGGGTTTAATAAGCAGCGGCTGAAAGTTATCTCCACAATAATGGTCAACGAAATTGAGACTTACCTGCAACAGGTAATGGAACCTTTAGCCGAACAGCAGCTCGAAATAGATTGCACCGACGAGATGGCAGCTTTAGCTTTCAGAATTGTTGGCAAGAGTTTGTTTGGACAGTCGGTTAATGAGCAACAAATGCAGTTGATGCGTGAGGTGATTCGTCAAGTTCAAGAGTTTGTTGTCGATTGCTTGCGCAAACCCTATCTCAAGCCCTTGTATTTTTTAAGTGGTTACAACCGCCGCGTTACCAAACTAATCGAAAGGGGCAATGAAATGATACTAAACATTATCAGAACACGCAAGGCAAACAACCAAAAAGAGGACGATTTGCTACAGATGTTGATTGAAAGCAAATACGAAGACGGAAGTTCAATGTCAGAACAACAGATATTGGAGGAGTCGATTATACTGATGGTGGCCGGACACGAAACAACAGCGATGACACTATCTTGGACTTTCATGTTGTTGGCCCAACATCCGACTATTGAACAACAACTGTTAGCTTCCATATTACAAGCTATCGGAGGGGCTCAACCTTCAATGACCGACCTACATAAACTAGACTATAGCTATCAAGTGCTCGAAGAATCGATGCGTTTATACCCTCCGGCGTGGATAGTCGATCGAGAACCGCTCGAGGATGACACGGTTGAAGGATATTCGGTAAAAAAAGGCGTGGATGTAGCGGCCTTTATTTATGGCCTGCATCGCAATGAAAAATACTGGCCCGAACCGGATAAATTTGATCCGGAACGCTTTAGTGTGGACAACAAAAAGCGGCACAAGCCCTATACTTATTTACCCTTTGGTGGTGGCCCAAGAATATGTATTGGACAGCACTTTGCGATGATGGAAATGCAATATGTATTGGCGATGCTACTGCGGCGATACCGGTTTCAGTTGACACATGAAGCAGCTATTGAATTGCATCCTTTGGTTACCCTGCGTGCCAAAAACGGTATTAGAATGCGGGTTAGCAAACGATAAGTTATTGTTTACGATGCCGTATATTTTTAATTAGTCAATCGCTGCTGATTCAAATGAAATACAGTTGCGTCTGTCGGCGCGTTTGTCTGCCTTACCGATACTAAAAGATAGCTGAATTTCAGGGCAAATTTAAAAGTCCTTCAATGTATATTTTAATTTAAAAATAGCTTTCTTTGCCCTATATTAAACGGTTGTTCTAGCAATAAACTGTCTGCAAAGGTAAATTAATTAAATGCAATAGATTGAGGTGTTTGCGAGTAATTTTCTGCATTGACTATTTTAATAATTTATGAGAAAGCAACTCTGATATTAGACTAAAAAATCAAATATATATACCTTCGTATCGCTGACTAAAATCGATTTATAGATTCCAATTAAGGTATACACAATGGAAATGAATTATTCTAAGTTGTTTCTTTCAAATTCTGAGGTATCGGCTATTGTCAAAGGCTTGTACAATATTGAAGGTACGGCGATTAAACTTGACGGAGAACTTGATCTCAATTTTAAAATTGAATGCAATAATTCAACGGCATATATTCTTAAAATAAGTCGACCTGGAACAGATCTTCAATTTTTAAATTTTCAACAAGCTTTATTACAACATGCTGCGCTAAATGCGCAAGGGCTCGAAATTCCTAGCGTTATTAAAGACAAAAATATGGCTTCAACGAGTCAATATGTCGATTCAAACGGGCAATTGCGTTATGTGCGCTTGCTCTCGTGGATAGATGGTCGTCTTTGGTCGTCGGTTCGTCCTCAAACAGATGCATTGCGTTATAGCTTAGGCCAAAAAGCCGGCTTATTAACCAAGGCATTGGAAGGATTTGAGCATCCTATGATGACTCGAAAATTGGACTGGGACAATCAACAAGTAGCCTGGGTTTTTGATTATTTAGATATTTTTGAGGGGCCACAACATAAGCTTATGAAACGATTTCATCAGCTTATTAAAGCAGCCCTCCCCGGTTTGTGTCGTTTAAGACAAAGAGTTGTTCACAATGATTTAAACGATAACAATATTTTAGTATCTCATGATTTAAGAAATCCAGCAGTAATTACGGCAATTGATTTTGGAGATGCTATCAAGACAGCATTAGTACACGACTTAGGAATTGCAGCGATGTATTTGCCGGTTGGCCAACAAGACCCTATCGCAGCCTTATTACCTTTCGTAAAAGGTTATCATTCGAGCGTTGCACTTCAGGCAGAGGAATTAGATTATCTTTATATCTCTGTGGCGATTCGCTTGGTTATAAGCCTAACAAAAGCGGCGATTAACCAACAAAATGAACCTGAAAATACCTATCATCAAATTAGTACAAAAGGGGCTTGGGACCTTCTGCAAAAATGGGCAAAGATAAATCCTGATTTTGCACGCTATAGCTTTCGACAGGCCTGTGGCTTTTCTCCTTGTCCGCAACAACAACTCTTTGAGACATGGGCTCAAAAACAGACATTTAAAATATCTAATTTGTTCCCCAATCAAACGAAGCACCAAATAAAGTCAATCGACCTAAGTGTGGAAAGTACTTTTGTAGGGCACATAAACGATATTGATGATATTGATTTGATGAAATACCGTTTCGCAACCGCACAAAAAAAAGCCCCTGATTCGATTTTGGCTGGCGGATACCTCGAAGCAAGGGCCTGTTATACGTCAGATGCATTCAAGATGCCAAGCAATCAAGGTCACGAATACCGAACCATCCACTTGGGTACCGATTTTTGGTTGCCGGCGGGTACGCCAATTGCCTCCTTTATGGAAGCAAAAGTGTATGCTTTTTGTGACAACGATATCCCCAAAGACTATGGGCCTACAGTTATTTTGGAACACCAATATGCCGAAGGTGAATGTTTTTACAGCTTGTATGGCCACCTAAATAGAGCTTGTTTAAAAGAGTTGAAAATCGGACAAGAAATCGCTTCAGGAGAGGTTTTTGCACAGTTGGGAGCTTCCCACGAAAACGGAGGATGGATACCACACCTACACTTTCAGATTCTTTTGAATACCTTAGGCCATAAACATAATTTTCCAGGCGTTGCACGACCGTCAGAACAATCCCTATGGGCTTCTATTTGCCCCGATCCTAATTGCTTATTTCAATTAGATGGCTTGCAGTCAGTGCAGGTTCAAGACAACGAATCGCTCATAGAATATCGGAAAAATCATTTGGGAAAAGGTTTGAGTTTGCAGTACAAAGTGCCCATTAAAATGGTGCGTGGTGACGGCGTTTACCTAATGGATCAATACGGGCAAAAATACCTCGATACCGTCAACAATGTAGCCCATGTAGGGCACGAACACCCTGCTGTGGTTAGAGCAGGTCAAGAACAAATGGCGCTTATAAATACTAATTCTCGCTATTTGCACAACAATATCAATGCTTTTGCCGCCGAACTACTCGAAACATTACCTCAGGAGTTATCCGTCTTGCATTTTGTCAATTCAGGCAGCGAAGCCAATGAATTGGCTTTACGTATGCTCAAAACAGCTACTGGCCAAACCGACATCATAGCTTCGGAAGTAGGCTATCACGGCAATACCAACGCTTGTGTCGATATAAGTTCGTATAAGTTTGACGGCAAAGGAGGGCAGGGGGCTCCTGATGGTACGCATCTTATCCCGCTGCCAGATACCTTTAGAGGCATGTATAAAGGAACTACTTCGGGCTTGCAATATGCGCATCATGTGCAAGAACAAATCAATAAAATAGAGGCTAAGGGTAAAGGAGTTGCAGGCTTTATCATAGAACCTATCATCAGTTGTGGTGGTCAAATTGAATTACCTAAAGATTTTTTGGGGCAAGCCTATAAGTATGTTCGTCAGGCTGGTGGATATTGTATAAGCGACGAAGTTCAGGTGGGCTGCGGGCGTGTAGGGAAAGTATTTTGGGGGTTTCAGTTGTATGGTGTAGTTCCCGACATCGTTACTATTGGCAAACCGCTAGGAAATGGGCATCCCTTGGCTGCCGTAGCTTGCACCCGCCAAATAGCTGATAAATTTGCCAATGGAATGGAGTTCTTTAATACTTTTGGTGGCAATCCCGTTTCTTGTGCTATTGGCAAGGCAGTTCTTCAAACAGTCAAACAAGAAAAGTTGCAAGAAAATGCGCTCAAAGTAGGTGAGTATCTCAAAAAAGGCTTAATAGATTTATCAAAAAAGTATCCAATTATAGCGGATGTTCGTGGGCAGGGCCTATTTTTGGGGTTCGAACTATGCGACCAATACCTAAATCCTTTGCCTGAAAAGGTACGTTATTTGGCTAATAGAATGAAAGAAATGTCTGTTTTGATGAGTGTAGATGGACCACAATATAATGTGCTAAAAATTAAACCTCCCATGGTCTTTAGACAAGCACATGCCGATGAATTATTAGAAAAATTATCCAAAGTATTAAAAGAAGATTACTTGTTGCAAGGCAGCTAATTTTTGTTGAGGCAGCGAGCACTTTTCGGGGTGATTTCTTGCGTGTACACAAATCTTAGCGAGGCATAGTCGCTACTTGTATAGCTAAATATGAACAGCCGGCTTACCATGTGGACACCAAATTATAATCAAGAGTTCTTCTAAAACGAGGAAATTAATCCACAATCATGGTTTTAGTGTCCAACTGTTGTTGAATCATACCTTCGGGCAAATCTCTGTATTCGTATTCTTGGTTGCGCAATTGTGGTTCAAACCCCGCGTCCTTAATCGCCTTCTGAATGCCATCGGCCGTAAAACGAAAAGCAGCGCCTGCAGCAGAAACGACATTTTCTTCAATCATTATTGAACCAAAATCGTTAGCACCTGCATGCAGACAAGCTTGTGCTACCTGCTTGCCCACCGTAAGCCAAGAAGCTTGAATGTTGACAATATTGGGCATCATAATTCGACTCATAGCCACCATTCTTATATATTCGTCGCCGGTATAAGTGCCTCTTTTTTTAGTTAAACGCTTTAGAATAGTGTCTTCGTCCATAAAAGGCCAAGAAATGAATGCCAGAAAGCCCTTGGCGTGCTTGGGTTTTTTGTCTTGAGACGCACGCGTCCATACCATATGTTCCATGCGTTCATAGTTGGTTTCGATATGCCCAAACATCATAGTCGCTGAGGTAGTAATATCTAACTGATGTGCAGCCTCCATCACATCTAGCCATTCACGGCCCGTACACTTTCCTCGTGAAATTCTACGCCGTACTCTATCATTTAAAATTTCTGCTCCGGCCCCAGGTAACGAATCAAGTCCAGCTTCTTTTAGTGCTTTTAGCACTTCTGTGTGGGTTGATTTTTCCAATTTTGTAATATGAGCTATCTCGGGAGGCCCAAGTGCATGTAATTTCAGACTAGGATACAAACGTTTGAGCTCTCGGAACAAATCACAATAAAAGTCAAGGCCCAAATCGGGATGATGTCCACCTTGCAACAACAATTGTTCGCCTCCAAACCGAATCAGCTCGTCGATTTTATCCTTATACTCTTCTATGCTCGTAACGTAAGCCTCTCCATGTTTGGGACGACGATAAAAGTTGCAAAATTTACAATTGGCAATACAAACATTTGTTGTATTTGAATTACGATCAATAATCCAGGTTACCTTATTGTGTGGAACGTGGTGTTGTTTTATCTTGTTGCCCACATACATCAAGGAAGCCGTTGTAGCGTTTTCGAACAAGAATACGCCTTCTTCAGCGCTTAGATATTCGAGCTTTAAAGCTCTATTTAATAATTGGTCTACCTGCATGTTGTTATCTATATTAGTATATTCAATCACAAATATAACGCTTCTAAAATCAAGTTTGTTTATAAACTTTCAATTAATTCTGAATCTTTTGAAGTGCGCTTTATTTAATGACCTAAAAATAATACGAATTTGGAAGGAATTGCAAAATATGCCAAGTCCTTTCAACTGTTTGCTATCCTTAATCCTAAGACAGAAGGTGCATTAATAGCCTTAATTGCAGAATTTGTTAAAATTATTACCTATTTTTTTTATAAATATTAAAATTACTGATTTACAAATGGTTAGCCTGCTTTTTTTGTGGCTTAACGGAACTAATTTTTAACAATATTAAATAAAATGTTAAGAACGCACCAACCATAAAGAATTTTACTCCGTTTTTATAATTGACTTTACTACCGAATAATTACCGGCCAATTTCAATAAACGTTACATCGTTTATCTGCATTGGTTTTTTGAATTGATTTTGTCATGAGTATTAAGTTTTCAAAGGAATCCAGGATATTTAGAGATTTTCGTTGTATACCGTACGCCGATTATCACTATCTAGTACGTTTCTACGAACAGTATTTTGCTGATATAGATCATCTTTCTTTTGATGAAAGTATGATTATAACTTATTACTATGCTGTTGCTTTGTATGAAACTGAGGCATATTATAGTTTCTTGACCGTGGCAGATGACATGATTGAAAAGTCGATCATAAACAGTATTCAATACATCGATGGCCAAGATGTATATATGAATTTGTTGTACAAAAAAGTTGTTGCCCAACTTCAACTAAATAAACAACGTAAGGCCCTTCATTTGGCAAAGCAGCTTGTCCGGATAGCACCTCAGGACGAACAATACACCCACCTTTTATACCATTGCTATCGGGATTGCCGCCCTGCCTTTGTTCGCAAAACGTTGTTGATAAGCGCTGCCATAGTGCTTATAGATGCTATTTTTATGGTAGTAATGACATCGCTTTACACACAGTGGTCTTCCGCTGTTTATTTGTTGCACTATCTGCTGATGCTATCCACCCTTGGTGGTTTGATGGCATCAGCGGTGCATCAACTTAAATATGTGATGTTGCCAACCCGTCAAATTAAAGAAGTAGCACAATTAGATAAACGCTCCAAAAAGGTTTATTAAAATTTGTAAAAAACCCTAAGGATAACCGAATGACTAAAGGCTTTGGGCTTGGGGTTGTTGGGGTTAGGGTTCGACCGTAAGGTACTATCTTGGTCAATAATGCTTAATATCGACCGAGCCCAACGCAGATTCATCCCAAAGTTTTTTGTAAAGAAAAAATTAGCATCAAACATAAACATAAAGTCGTTTTTTTCAAAAGGGTCTTGGAAGTTAGGGGTGTTTTCGGGCGTTTCCCACTGATTATTACGAAATGTTGCAGCATTAACCAAGCGGCTGTAGGATAAGCCTGCACCAATCATAACCCGCATAAACTTTCTATTGTTTTTGTCTATCGTTTCCCAATCTTTGTAATAAAACAACAACGGTACCTCAAGATAGTCTAAGTGAAAAATAATCCCCCTATCATTGATTGCGCTGCCTTTTTGGGCAAAAAGTATTTCGGTGCAAAGTTCCATTTTGTCACCAAATCGAACACCGCCCCTTGCGCCCACATTAAGCCCCACTTTACTGTAAGAGGCATCATCATCTCCATCTATTTGCGAAAATGAAACGCCTGCGATAACACTTGCTGTAAACCGACCTTCTTCCTTGTCTTTTTGTGCTATTGCAGTCTGAACAGAAAGGCATAGAAGTATTAGGGCAAAAGATAACTTCATGGTAAATTTGTTTTTTTAATAAAAATAGTAGAATTTAGGTAATCTCTAGCTTATTAATCGATACTATTTAAGTGATTATGCTCAAATATACTGCTACCAACCTAAAAAAACTCGAAACCCTTTTCAAAGAAATAGGCTATCATATTATTTACGAAAAAGGACGCTTCAATTCAGGCTATTGTATGGTCAACGAAAAAAAGATTATTGTTGTCAATAGATTTTACAAAAAAGATGCCCGAATCAATTGTTTGCTAGGTATCCTTCAAACAATCGAATTTGATCAACAAATTTTAAGTGAAGAAGGGACTGCTTTTTACCAACGCTTAAATTTAGGTGCCTAAATAGGCTAGTTTCTTTTTCTTCGGTTTTGTTCTTCTTGAATCATTTTTAGTTCTCTGCTTACCTCAGTGTCTACAGCCGAATTTTCATTAGCCCGTCTTATCAAATAAGGTATTACGTCTTTTACAGGCCCGTAAGGAACATATTTTGCAACATTATAACCTGATTTAGCTAGGTTGAAGGTAAGGTGGTCGCTCATTCCATACAACTGACAAAAATTAAAGTGTTTGTGCTGTTTTGGAATATTCATTTGTTGCATCATTTCTATCTGATAATTTGTACTGTATTCGTTGTGCGAAGCAACACATGATGCAATTTGTTGGTAGTTTTCAACACAAAATTTAACGGCATCGTTGTAGTCTCTATCACAACTTTTCTTGTCGGGCTGAATCGGCGATGGATAGCCTTTTGTTGCTGCACGTTCGCGTTCTTTTTCCATATAGGCACCACGAACCAACTTAGCACCTAAAATGTAGCCCTTTGTTTTTGCCGCTTCAAAAGATGAATGTAGGTATTCAAGCCGGTCGTGGCGGTACATTTGATAAGTATTATAAACCGTCACATATTCTTTGTTGTAGCGTTCCATCATTAAGTCACAAGCGGCATCAATTGCATCTTGCATCCAACTTTCCTCGGCATCGATAAACAACGCTACTCTTTGCTGATGCGCCGATTGGCAAATAGTATCAAGGCGTCCAATCATCTTCTGGTAAGCGGCTTCTTCATTGGAACTGAGGCTTTGGTTTGCGGTTATTTTTTCTAGCAATTTATTCGAGCACAGACCTGTTACTTTGCAGCTTACTACATTGACGGTACCGTGTTGAGCTGCAAAATTGACAGATTTAATCGATTCGGTTACCGTGATATCAAAGGCAGTTTCGCTTTCTTTACCCTCCGCGCCATAGTCAAGGATGGTCTCAACCTGATAATCGGCTAATTCTTTGATAGTGCTTCGGCACTCTTCAAATGTTGCCCCACCACAAAACTGTTTGAAAATTGTCCGTTTTATCAAACCTTGAATCGGCATTTTGAGCTGAAGGGCAAATAAGGTTACCTTGCTTCCTAAATTTACCAATAGGTTACTGTTCATCATTCTGAACAACCAGGCTGTTTCCCTGAGTTCATTATTTGATTTACGTTCAAAGGCTATTTCTGTATTTTTAAAGTCCACCATAATTTAGAGCTTTTAAAATGAATACGATTAAGTTACGTTATTTTGCCAAATTTCCCACGATTTATCGGCTTGCAATTCAAGCATTTTTAATCCGTTCGTTACAGTAGCACCTATATCGATGCCTTTTTGCATAAAGGTAGTAATGCTTGGATTATAGACTAAATCATATAATAAATGTTTAGTGCTTAATGCGGTATAAGGCAATAGCGGATAGCTGCTAGTATTTGGATGCATCCCTAAGGGGCTTGTATTAATTATTAACAGATGTTGAGATAAAATGTTTGCATCAATAGAGGCGTATTGAATTAGGTTTTTGCCCTTCGTTCTTGACACCAATTGATAGCCAATGTTCAAACGCTGACAAACGTATTGAACGGCCTTAGAGGCTCCTCCAGTACCCAATATAAGTGCTTTGCATCCCTTATGATGTGGCAGCAGCGTGTTTGTAAGGCTGCTTTCAAAACCAAAAACATCGGTATTGTGCCCAATTAGTTGCCCCTTGTCAAAGGCAATTGTGTTGACGGCACCTACTGCTTTGGCTTGCGGCGAAATACAATCCAAATAAGGGATAATTGCTGTTTTGTATGGGATAGTCACATTTAGGCCCGAAAGCAAAGGTTGCTGCTTTAATAGTTTGCTAAAGTCTTGAATAGATTCGAGGGGATAGCAATGATAATGAGCGTCGAAAATACCCTCATTATCGAACTTTTGAGCAAAATAAGCAGGAGAAAAAGAATGACCTATTTCTTGACCAATTAAGCCATAATATTTCATGACTTCAATTCTTTTTTGGTGCCAAAATAATCCATCCCCAATACAATAAGCAGTCCTACAATAAACAGTACAACACACCATATCAAATGCGCGTCATTTCCATTTATTTGTTCATAAGCAGTAGGAAAAAGGTTGCTTTCGCGCACTACTTTTTCTTTGCCAGACTTGGTTGTTATAGTTTCAAGAGGTATTCTCCAAGGCCATATTTTATTAAGCGACCCAATCATAAATCCAGTTAATACCGCCAACGTTTTGGTTTTGTGATGCTTGAATGTCCATGAAAGCACCCGCGAAAAAGTCATTAGGCCAAGCAAACAACCCGAACCAAAGACAACTAAAACCAAAATAGCATCTGTTTCAAAGGTCTTGAGTGCGGTCTTGATAGTCGGTATAATAATAGTATACATCCCCATCAACAATAAAATGAAAGAACCAGAAATGCCGGGCAGAATTAAAGCAGAAATAGCAATTGCACCAGCAAGGAAGGTGATAATTAAGGAATCAGACCCCTTGCCCATAGGCAAAATAGTAATGCCATAGGCAATAATTGCGCCGGTTAGCAGACAAGCTATAGCCGTCATCGACCAATGATTAACTTGTTTGCCGATGTAGATTGCGGATGCAATGATTAAACCAAAGAAAAAGGCCCACAAGGGTTCAGGGTACTGCTCCAACAAAAAGGTAACCCCAAAGACTCCAATCACGACACCACTTGCCATACCCGCCATTAGGGTCGTCAAGAACAAGCCGTCAATAGCTTGCCACAGACCTTTAATACCGTCGGTTCTGAAGCGGGTAATTAAACTAAAATTAAAAGATTTGATACAATTCAATAAGCGTTCATATATACCGGTTATAAAAGCAATTGTTCCGCCGGAAACGCCCGGAATAACTTCGGCGATTCCCATACACATACCTTTCAGAAAGGTAAATAATGTATGAAATGGAAGCGGGGTATTGTTGTCAGCCATTTCTGTTGAATCTGTATTTTTCATGAATTTAGTCAATTTTAATAAAAGATAAAAGATGCCATTCAGGTCATCAAACAGACTCAAAAATAGGCCTAAATTTTTCAAGTTTCCTATTTTTATGCTATCTTATTATGAATGTAGCACACTAATTGTTATAATTCATAAAATAATGATTGCCCAAAGTAGTTTAATCTATACAAAGGCTTAGGATTTTGCCCTTTTTTTGTGGTTTTTGATGCTAACAATATACAAATTTGACCGACCCTCTTCCATATTATAACAAGCGACTATTGCTACTATTTCTAGGTAGTATTATAGGGATTCAGTTAACATTTGCTCAGTCCAAAAAAGAATATATCAGAGCTGTTGCTCAAAAAGGAGACGGTATTTTTATACTTCTCGGGCGTTATCAACTCGACAAAAACCAATGTGCCCTCCGTAAGTTTTGCAAATTAAATGCCTTGTCTGAAACATCAGGCCTCAAGCTGGGCAAGGCTTATAAATTGCCCGTTTACAAATACTATTACAATCAAAAGTCTATCCGATCTACAACTGGCATAAAAGATTGGCAGCAAGCCAAACAAATCGAACGATACAATGATTTGATGGTTGAATTAGGTTTAAAGGCTAGTGATTTTCGGCGAGGAACACGTGAATTGTGGTTGCCTTATCACATGAAGTATTGTGCAAAAGACGTGAGTGATTTTGTGCCAGCTAACAAAACGTATCCTATTTTTGGTAAAGAAAATGCCAACATAGCCGTTAAGGATGATCAATTGGCAGGAGCAGTATATTATATAGTGGCAGGCCACGGAGGCCCCGACCCAGGCGCGATGGCCAAGTATAAAGGTAAGTATTTATGTGAAGATGAATATGCCTATGATATATCGCTTCGGCTTGCTCGAAATTTAATTGAACATGGAGCGATCGTTTATATGATTATCCGTGACAAAAACGACGGTATCCGCAAAGAGGAATACTTGGTCCCTGATATGGACGAACGCTGTTGGCCCGAAGAAATAATACCGGTTAGTCAAAAACCTAGATTGCAGCAACGATCCAACATTATCAACAAATTGTATGATCAAAACAAGAAAAAAGGTATAGAGTACCAGCGGATGATAGAAATCCATGTCGACTCCAGGATAAAATCGATGCGAATCGATTTGTTTTTCTATCATTACCCAGGCAGCAAAATAGGGCAGGCTTTAGCCAGTAAATTGCACAATACCATGAAAAAAAAATATGCTGTTAACCGCAAGAGTGGAGAATATCATGGTACGGTGATTCCCCGCGACTTACACATGTTGCGCGAAGTGAAGCCTATTCCTGTTTTTATTGAAGTGGGAAACATTCAAAATCCCAACGATCAAAAAAGAATTTTATATGCTAGCAACCGTCAGGCGCTCGCCGATTGGCTAGAAGAAGGATTACTTAAGGATTATTAGGGCTATATTTCTTTACCTCCACTAGACTAATTTCACCGCTCAAAGGTTGTCTAGGTCGAAAGAGAGTCTTAGCTTTGTAGCTCCATTAAATTCATTTTAAGAAGCCGTTCTTTAGGGTTTCGACAGACAGGCTTATTAGCAAAACCAACGATCATGAAAATTCACAATTTTAGTGCAGGGCCAGCGATACTTCCTCAATATGTATTGGAAGCGTCGGCTGCAGCCGTACAAGACTTCGCCAATTCAGGACTTTCTATTTTAGAAATGTCACACCGCAGCAAAGAAATTGTTGCAGTAATGGAAGAGGCCGAAAAACTAGTAAAAGAATTATTACATTTAGGAGATGATTATGCCGTCTTGTTTTTGACGGGCGGGGCAAGTTCGCAGTTTTATATGGTGCCCATGAATCTATTGAATGAAGGAGAAAAAGGCTGTTATATTGACACAGGAGCATGGTCCGCCAAAGCTATCAAAGAAGTGTCTAATTTTGGGCAAGTAGAAGCTTTAGCGTCCTCCAAAGAAACGACCTATAACTATATACCCAAAGACTGGACTTTACCCTCTGATGCTAAATACCTGCATATTACTTCCAACAATACAATATACGGGACTCAATATCACGACATGCCCAATCCAGATTGTATGCTTATTGCCGATATGTCCTCCGAAATTTTTAGCCGAAATTTTGATGCAACACAATTTGATCTAATTTATGCAGGGGCGCAAAAGAATCTAGGTCCTGCAGGGACTACATTAGTGATTGTCAAAAAAGAAATTCTAGGAAAGGTGCAACGAACTGTACCGACTATGTTGGACTATCAAACACATATCAAAAAAGCTTCAGCATTTAATACGCCACCGGTATACCCTATATATGTATGTTTGCTTACCTTACGGTGGTTGCAGGCCAAAGGAGGTGTTGCGGCAATGGAAGCAATAAACAAGCAGAAAGCGGCACTATTATACGACGAAATCGATCGTAATCCTATCTTTAAGGGGACCGCTGCTGTAGAAGATCGCTCTATGATGAATGTCACTTTTGTCGCCAACAATAAGGCACACGAGGCTGCATTTATGGAGTATTGTACTGCTAATGGGATTTCTGGCATCAAAGGTCACCGTTCGGTAGGTGGTTTTAGAGCATCGATTTACAACGCAATGCCACAAGAATCCGTGGCGTTTTTAGTAGAATTAATGCAAAATTTCAAACCAGAATAAATTCGTAATCAGTTCTTCTTTGAAATGATGAATTATTGTATCTTAGGTACCTTAATTCATCATTTTTTATTTAATCATTCAGCATGTATCCTCTAGCGACGGTTCTCTTAATAGTTTGTTTGCTAATCTCTTGTAATTCCTCTTCTTCAGTGGCAGACAAAGCTCCTCAAGTCAAGGTTTTTTACAACGATTTTGAAGCACCAAGTTCTTTTCATTCTGGCTGGGAACGTTTTGATAATCAATTCAAAAAAGATACCAACTATCTTAATGATTTTGAGTTAACGAAGCTGGTACAAGCCTATCCCGATACCGAATCTCCTGTTTCAACTTTGCCAACAAGCTCCAAAATGATTAAAAAGGAGGATTTGGAAGTGTATTTTTACCCACTTCAACAAGATACCTCCGACCAATTTCAGTATGTTCATAAGTTTAATTGTGTAAAAGACCCTGTCAATTACAAATATGCTGATGTAGCGTATCCGAATCCCTGCAAAGGAGAACGCAAGGCGTCAGCTAAGACCGTTTTTGTCAATAAAACAGATGCTGTACAACAGTTATATTGTCGAATGTTTTATCAAAATAATTCTTATGCCTATCTCACGAATGAAAAGGCGGATTTTGCAGCTCAAAATTACCTGACAAATTACTATGGTGCAACCGAAGTGGTCATGGTAGTCTTGCAGCCAAACGAAACGCTAGAACTCGATTTAAATTATAGAATTGGCCGCGACCCTAAAAAAGAAGATATACTCTACAAAAATTTTTATGGACCTGCCCGTCCTGGGGCTTATGAGTTTATGCTTTGGGTTACCAAAGATTCATCTGATATATTGGTAAATAATCAATTGGATTTGAAAAAAGTAAATCCATTTGCAAATTTTCAACAACGTAAGACCGATGGAGAAGCCGGGCTAATGGATAAAATCGCACATCTGAATGCCCGTCATTTCAAATTTATATTTCACCACGAAACGTTCAATGGAGATAATATTTATGACCCGGGGTCTATTTATTTATTGGGCGACCGAACTGAAAAAAAACTTTGTGACACCTGTACGGGGTACTTCAAAAATGTGATAGCCGACGAATGGACCCCTGATGATTATTTTAAGGGCTTTATTGCGCAGGCAGATTGGGTAAAAGCCGAGTATGGGAATCGCAAAGAAAATGTTCGGATAGACGAACGAGGAGTTTTACTTAAATGCCCAAAATCAACAGAAAATACGAAGCTCAAAACCTGGGGGGAACTAAAATTTGGGCCAGGCTTTTTGTACGGAACAGTTAAAGTAGTTGCAAAATTAGCTCAGCTAAGAAATACCAAAACACACAGCCCCACAGGTATTATTCACAATTTGTGGTTGTATCAATTTAATCATCCGTATGCCGAAGCTATTCCGGGGCATCCCTACGAACAGTACAAAAACGACAAAGGCAAACAACCCTACGAAATAGATATTGAAATATGGTCAAAAATTTACAGCGAAAACTGGAGTGGGGGTGCTGGGATAAATTACTCTATTGTCGATTATATGCGCAACGAAAATGCTATTGTGAAGCCCGGCGAACAGAAGAATATTAATGGAAACGAAATTGACCGCCTTAATAATGTTCAGCTTAATTACCCTGATAAAAATTTGTATTGGCACGACTTTTTTGAAGGCTACCATCTTTATGAAATAATATGGAAACCCGCTTCGGTGCAGTTTAAGATAGACGGTCGATTGGTGGCAACTATAACCGAACAAATGGCTAAGATTCCAGATGAATACGCTTTTCTGTGGCTAGGTAGTCCTATTTATCAGGACGGCACCTACTATGGTCAAAATCAAATTCCATTTTTGCCCGACGACCGTTTCAGCCATATTCGATATATTTCAATCGATTAATTTACCCTTCAAGGTCGATTCGCTGCCGGATACTTTCATACAAAACCATGCCGGTAGCAACCGATACATTAAAAGAATCTGTACTTCCTTTCATCGGTATTTTGAACCAATGATTTACTTTGCGTAGTAAATGAGGCCGTACACCTTCGTCCTCTGCCCCCATTACAAGTGCAGTTGGCAGGCTGAGGTCTAATTGAGGAAGCATTTTGTCCCCCCTCAAATCGGCAGCTATAATCTGCAATCCATTCATGATTAAATAATCAAGTGCATTGGCTAAGCTTGCAGTGCGGCATACCGGAATACTATTGAGTGCACCTGCCGAGGCTTTCATGGCTTCAGCATTTATTTGTGCTGTCTTTTTTTGCGGCACAATTAGGGCATGCGCACCACAAGCTTCGGCTGTTCTAGCGATAGCACCCATATTACGAACATCTGTAATGCCGTCCAAAACAACAATTAGCGGCACTTCACCGCGGTCGTATATGATGGGAAAAATATCCTCTATGAGTTGATACTCGATTTCGGCTAAAAAGCCAATAACCCCCTGATGATTTTTGCCAGTAATATGATTTAGACGATCTTTAGGGACAATGTGTAACGGTATATTTTGTTCTTTGCATAGTTTGCGCAATTCTTTTTCATATTCGCCCTTTACCGCATTGGATAACATGATTTTGTCGATCGATTTATGATGATGAATGGCATCTGTAATAGGGTGCCTCCCATAAATGAGTTTTTGCTTGTCGACAGGGTTTTTCTTTCGTTTAAAGTGCATATCTTAGATGGATTAAATGTCTTTGGAACTCCATTCGAAGGAATGAATGATTTTATTTAAATCTTCTTTGACAAAATCAATAACCGGCGCCATCGAATCTTCGTTTGGTTTGGAATAAAAATATAAAGACCCCCACACGGCATGGTTCAAACTGTCTGTGACAACAAAATGATAGGGCGAAGCTACATCGCCCTCAACCGTATAAGTAATTACAGAGATATCTTCATTGGCTGTTTTAAAAAAGTTGGTTCGTCTCCCTGCAGCTTTAAGGTTGTGTTTTTCGGTCAAGGCCCTTGAATCAATGATAACATCAAGCAGTTTTTCGCGATGATTGTCACCGCTAATGTCGGTATAAGTAAAATGAACAGAACCGTTCAAAGAGGGGATATCCAAGGTAAACCAACAGGGATGTTTAGCGCGCTGATTGATTAAGGTTGTATCTTGTTTGAAAATCATATAGTCGGGGTATTCAAACCCAAAAACACAATAATCTTGATCAAAGTTTAGGTATTGGCGTTGCGGATAATCTACCTTAGGATACATCCGTGGCTTGGGTATCGGAATTCTTTCGTCGGTACAGGCTGCAATAGTCAGCAGAGCGATCAAAAAAAATAGAATTTTCATACGCGTAGAATAATAATGTAATTAGTTGTTCTCTGAAACGGACGAAGGTAAGTTTATATTACTTTTTTTGGGCAAAACTATTCTAATTTTTTCAATTCGTCGTTCGCTCGCAATGAGTGTGATGAGTTGAAATCCTTTGCAGTCAATCGCGGTGTTTAGGTCAGGGATACTACCGTTGATGACTAAAACTAATCCAGCAATAGTGTCAGCACCTTTTCGGATGTCGTCAAAATAATCGGCGGCTAGGTCGAGTGTTTTGCAAATATCATTGATAGCGGTGCCTCCATTAAAATCAAAAGTAAATTCATTGATTTGATCGTAGGGCTTCTCTTCAGGAGTATCGAATTCGTCCTCAATTTCTCCTACAATTTCTTCCAAAATATCTTCGAGCGTAACAATTCCCTCGGTACCGCCATATTCGTCTACAACAATGGCCATGTGGGTTCTTTTTTCTTTGAAATCATGAAAAAGATCATCGATTTTTCTTTTTTCGGTCGTAATTAGAGCCGGTCGGATAAGATTATGCCAATCAAAAAGGGCATCTTTGTCTAGGTGATTTAACAAGTCCTTGGCATGGATAATTCCTTTAATATCATCAAGGTCGTCACCATATATTGGAATTCTCGAATAAGATTCATCCTTAAAAACCGCTAATAATTCCTCAAAAGTTGCCGCAGTATCTAGGGCTACTACTTTCATGCGGGGTTTCATAATATCTACCGCCGATGTATTGCCAAAACGTACAATGCCTTTGAGCATGTCGACATCTTGTTTTGCATACTTATTGTCCTTTACGGTAAGTTCAATAGCGCTAGCTATATCTTCTTGTGTAACCGTACTTTGGTTGATTTTAGCCAATCTTTTTTCTACAAACTGAGTACTATTTACCAAAATCCAACTCAATGGAAAGAATAGTTTTTCTAAAACAACGAAAATGCGACTCATAAAACGGGCAATGCGCATACTATTTTGGTTAGCATATACTTTGGGTGCTACTTCACCAAACAAAACCAACAAAAAGGTAACCAATCCGACCGTAATAAATCCGTTAATCCAAAAGTCGGCAGCAGGACTATTGAAACCCCAGCCATTGGCAGGAACAAGCTGTGAAATAAGGGCGTCAGACACCAGAATAAGTGCAATGTTGACAACATTATTAGATATAAGAATAGTAGATAATAAGTAACGGGGCTTGGAAAGCAGTTCTAGTATGCGCTCAGAAGATTCAGATTCTTCTTCTTGCAATGATTTGCATTCGTTCTTGCCCAAAGAAAAATACGCTACTTCAGAACCGGATAGGACTCCAGAGAAAAGTAACAAAAGTACTATTGCAAGGGCACTTCCGACCATTCCCGTGTGCAAATCGGCTAAGAACAGCATTGCTAGGTGCATATTGTCAAATATATGACTCGGTTCGGTTTCCAAATTTTTAAATGATTAGTATAATAGTATACAATTTAGAACTCATAAATAAAACGAAATCTTCATAATATTGAATAAAAAATTGAATATATATGGGGTCAAGGTAATGAATGATTACCACGACCCCAAAGTTAAGCTCAATTAAAACGGTAAATCATCAGAACTTTGTTCAGATGGTGTGACAACAAAAGGCATTTTACCATTTTTATCTGTCGGTTTTGATTTAGATTCTTCAGAAAGTAACTTGAAGCTTGTAACACGTACCTCGGTTCGAGATTGGAAATCATTGTTTTTGTCTTTCCATTTACTTGTACTTAATTTGCCCTCGATATAAACCAAGTTTCCTTTTTTCAATTGTTTTTCTGCTCGCTCCGCCAGACTGCCCCACAAAACAATATTGTGCCACTCCGTGTTTTCAACCCATTGTCCGCCTTTGTCTTTATAGGCCTCATTTGTGGCCAATGAAAATTTTGCGATTTGATTTTTTTCATTAAATGAACGTACTTCTGGGTTTTGACCTAATCTTCCGATAAGGGTTACTTTGTTAACCATGTAATAGATGTTAAAAATTAAAAAACTTATTTAAATATACAAAAAATATCAGTGAATTGCCAATTGTCTGGACTAGCCAAATAATTTCAACGGCAACACTGACCACCTTTAACGGAAGCTTCGAAAAATAAGTTGCCTCGAAAAGCTTTTTTTTTTTCGAATTAATTTTCAATTGTAAATCAACCCCTTAGGGGGTTAAAAGTTTTATTTTTTTCATCTTTTCCCTAAAGAATAACCGGTAGTTAAGATTTTTGGCTTAAAAACGAACGAATGATTTTAGGGAAAGCATAATCATTGAGTGCCGCTGCTGCCACTTTGATATAATGATCATTCGAAAGAGCTTGAAGGCTGTATCTTTCAACTTCAATAAAGAAAGCTTGTATTTTCTGGTGAGATAGTGTTTGACGATACATCGTACTGAAACTAAGCAAACGATCTTTGGGGTGGATGAGCGCTTTTTCTTGGAGAAGATACAGCAATTCGTCGTGATTGTCTGTAGAATGATGTTGATTGGGTAATTCTAACATCGGAAATTCATAGAGGTTTTTCCAAATATCTTTTTGCGTTCTTTTTTGAATATAATAATAAGGCCCTTCCTTGAGTAAGATATAATAAAAGCAGCGGGTTCTTTTCTTCAACTTTTTTGCCTTGAAGGGGAGTTGATTAATTTGCTGATTATTGTATGCAAAGCAGGAAGACTGCAAAGGGCATTGAACACAGGCTGGTGAAGCAGGTTTACAAAGCGTTGCACCAAAATCCATTATAGCTTGATTGTATACACCTGCGTTTTGTTGGTCTATGAGTTGGTTCGCGAGTGCCTGAAATTCTTTTTTACCTTTGCCACTGTCGATGGCAGTAGATATACCAAAAAAACGAGACAAAACACGGTAAACATTACCGTCAACGACCGCGTAGGGCAAATTGTGGGCAAAGGATGCAATCGCAGCTGCGGTATAATCACCAATTCCTTTTAATGCCCGTATATCAAGGTATGCTTCGGGGAATCTTCCCTGATGTTTCTCAACAATCTGTTTGGCTGCTGCGTGCAGATTTCTTGCCCTCGAATAATAGCCAAGCCCTTCCCAATCTTTTAGTATAGCGTCTTCGTGGGCGCTCGCTAAATGTTCAACGGTCGGATACTTTTTGGTAAATTTTTGATAATAGGGCATCCCTTGTTCCACCCGTGTTTGTTGCAAAATTATTTCCGATAACCAGATATAATAAGCATTGCTAATCCCTTTCCAAGGAAGTGGCCTGTCGTCGGGACGATACCAATTTAAAAGATTTTTTGTGAAGAAAGATTTGATTTGCATTTACTCAAAACCGCTAATTTGATAGGGGTTATTGTACGCGTTGAAGTCGGTGTGTTTCCGAGGTCATTTCTTTGCTACCAAACATGTTTCGCATTTCAACCTCAAGTATATCCTCTTTCAAACTCTTAATCGTGACATTCGAAAGAAAAACCTTTCCGTTGACAGTAAATTCTAAAGTGTTGCCAATAGAAACAGCTCGATATTTTGTTTGGCCAGGCCATTGATTACCATCTATCAATACAACACAAGACCCATCTTCATTGAAGGTGAAACCAAGGGATTTGCTGTCCCATTTGCCATATAGGTCTTCTATTTTATAATTGGATTCAAAACAAGCATAAAAAGAAACCGTGCAACAAAGCAAAAATAAAAATTTGTACATATCAATTGTTTATGAGACCCATCAATTCGAAATCTAATATACTATTAATAATTGTAAAATATAAAATATGAGTGCTGCTAAGTGAGCAGGCTAGAAAATATAGCACTGAGACTAACGGGAGTTGAAGCGGGATTATTAACGCTAAATTTAAGCGCTTTGACACAATAGTTTTGATATTCAATCTGGACAATTATAGTAGAAAAATCAGCGGTCTTCTTGGCGTTTAAAACGTAGCGTTCACTGTAATTAGAATTGTCATTTTTGATGTCTTTGGTATGTGTATAAGAACATTGTTCAATGGCCAATTTTTCGAGGCAGTATTCTTTTAACCATTCAAATAAGAAACGGTGATTGACATCTGAAGCCTGATTATAATTAATCGTAAAACCTTTAATAGAGGGAATTGTAAGAAAACAAACGGAATTGTCATCTAATTTTAGGCCCCTTGACTTATTAGAATATCCCTGCTGTAAAAACCGAAGTAGGGTTTTGGGCTGTTTGCTTTTTTTCCAATTGCTGTAGTGTATATTGTATTGCAGAGAATTATTTTTTTTTATCCAATGGTCATCAAACCTAGTATTTAATTTAAGAGTTCTTGAGTTTGATGTCATCATGTAGTGTTTGGTTGTTTAGAAAAGTATTATTAATACAGATGAATCCCCTTTTTTGTTTGTCATATGAGTAAAAAAACAAGATTTTTTCCTCAAATAGTCAGTTTTTTGTTAAAAATTACTCATTTTTGTTAACTCGTTTCTTTTTTCGAAGTCAATTTTCACACCCATCTTTTATAAATATGAGTTTCTTAGACGACCTCAATGAGGTGCAACACAAAGCCGTCACACACATGCAGGGCCCTGCCCTTATCATTGCAGGTCCAGGTTCTGGCAAAACCCGTGTCTTGACCTACCGTATTGCTCATTTATTAGAGGCGGGGATTGATCCTTGGTCTGTTCTGACGCTTACCTTCACCAATAAGGCAGCTAAGGAGATGAAAGAAAGAATTGCTGGTGTCGCGGGCAAAAACGCAGGAAAAATATGGGCCGGTACTTTTCACTCTATATTTGCTAGGATATTACGAGTAGAATCATCTAAAATAGGGTTTCCGTCTGATTTTACTATTTACGATAGTCAGGACGCTAAAAGTGCCATAACCGAATTAGTCAAAGTTCACGGATTAGATCCAAAAGCCTACAATGCTTCTGCGGTGTATAGTCGTATTTCTTTGGCCAAAAACAATCTTATTTCACCTCAGGCATATTTTGAAGATGTCAACCGACTCTTAGAAGATAAGCAGCAGAAAATGCCTTACATCTACAAAATCTACGATTTGTATGTGCGCAAATGCAAACGTTCTGCAGCTATGGATTTTGACGACTTGTTGTATCAAATGCACCACTTGCTTGATCAGCATCCTGATGTTTTACAAAAGTATCAAAAGAAATTTAAGTATGTATTAGTAGACGAGTTTCAAGATACCAACCTATTACAATACGATATCATCAAAAAAATAGTATACTATAAAGGCAGCTACAACAACATTTGTGTGGTAGGAGACGATGCACAAAGTATTTATGCTTTTCGCGGTGCAACCATACAGAACATTCTTAATTTTGAACAAGATTTTCCCGATATCAGTGTTTTTAAGTTAGAACAAAACTACCGTTCTACTAATTATATTATTCAAGCTGCCAACGACATAATAGCCCGAAATAGCAAACAAATTAAAAAAACTATATTTACTGACAAGCCCGGTGGAGAGTTGATTCAGGTAGTGCACGCAATAACCGACAACGAAGAAGCAAGGCAAGTGGCTAATATGATTGTTGAACAACGCAACAGGCAGCATCTTAGCAATGATGATATTGCTATTTTGTATCGCACAAATGCGCAGTCGAGGGTATTTGAAGAGGCACTAAAGTCTAAAAGAATTCCCTACAAAATTTATGGGGGCACCTCTTTTTACGATCGTAAAGAAGTAAAAGATGCTTTGGCTTATTTGAGAGTAGTAGTCAACCCCAAAGATGAGGAAGGGCTGAAACGTATCATTAACTATCCTACTAGAGGTATTGGCCCGACATCTATGTCTAAATTGACAAAAATTGCTGCGCAAGAAAACCTTTCGCTGTGGACAATTCTTTGCAATGTTCATCACGCATCGTTGCCAAAAAGAACGGAGAATTCGATTAAGCAATTTGTAGGTCAAATCAAATTATTTCAAACGCGTATGGCTAATTCTTCGGCCTACGATTTGGCAAAGTATGTCATCAAAATGACGGAAATAATAACCGACCTAAAAAAGCCACGGACGATTGAGGCACAGAACCGGGTCGACAATGTAATGGAATTGCTCGACGGTATCAAATCCTTTGTCGAAGAGGATGAAGTGGACGAGTTTAGCACCAATATCGAAGACAAAAGCTTGCAAAGTTATTTGCAAAATGTGGTTTTACTGACCGACTTAGACAATAACAGTGAAGATACTAAGCGTGTCAAGTTGATGTCTGTTCACTCTTCAAAGGGCTTAGAATTTAAATCAGTGTTTATTGTAGGCTTAGAAGAGAACCTATTCCCCTCTATGATGTCGCTTAAAGCTGCCAATGCACAGGCGGCAATTGACGAAGAAAGAAGGTTGTTCTATGTTGCGGTTACACGGGCTGAACAGTTTCTTACGCTAACTTATGCCTCGAGCCGATATCGTTTTGGCAACATGACGTACAATAGCTCTAGCCGTTTTGTAGCCGAAATATCCCCCAAATACTTAGATTTATCCACCCAAACAAGAACAGCAAAAGTGAGTAAACCACACAACAAAAAAAGCACCATGGACAAATTAAGTACCATGAGTAAGCCTTACGTAAAGGCTAAAATGATGGCCAATTTCAAGGCAAGTCCTATATCCAAAGCTGTCGTAGGTGCTCAAATTTTACATCAGCGATTTGGAAACGGCGAAATTACTTCGATTGATGGAGACGGCAGCAACAAAGTCGCTACAATATTTTTCGAAGATGAAGTAGGCGAAAAAAGAATCATGCTTAAATTTGCCAAAATTCAAGTTTTGGAATAACTTTTAGCAAGTTCAATTAAATTTAGGAGGCTAACTGTTTTGCTAATGCATTCGAAAGCATCGATTGCCATGAGGAATACAGCCCTTTATCTTTTTTGAACAACATATCTAAATCTTTCCGTTGCCAGGTCATTAGTTTACAGGTTTCTTCTGTCTGAACAGCTTGTTGCGTTCGCTGCTGCGTAATAAAATCTATAGCACCAATCAAATTACCCGTACAAAATGCTTGACTCGATTTGCTAAGGCTGCCTTCTAACAACAATATTATCTGATTGGGATAACAACCTTTTTCTAAGACAAATTGATTTTCTGCCACGGTATTAATCGCTCCGATTTGCCATAGTTTACTAAACTGTAATACAGAAAAATACGAAGATAGGCTTTGATAAACCTGCTGTTGTTCTTTCGAAAGGCGGATAGGCTTTCTTTCGTGGTACAATTGGTATAATTGATAGAGGTTTACCGAACTGAATATGAAACTCCAAAAAATACTACTTGTCAAAGGTCCTCCCTCCACCCAAAAATAGTAAGGTAGCAACGAAAATCCTGCGATTAGGGTTAGTATCCTCAAAAGGAAAATATCCTTGACCAGATAAGAACTTAAAAAGAGTAAGTTGGCGATATGAATAAAAACTTGAACACCCATTAGTTATTCTTCGATTTTTGTTGAAGCGCAAATTGATGAATATGTTCCACAACCGTGTTAGGGTCGGAATGATTGGCTACCGTTTTATTTTTGTAATAATATTTGATAGTACCCTCTTGGTCGACCAATAAGCTGCCGCCCATTTGACCATTATCTCCTTGATTAACATTAGAGTATCCTTTAGAAAAAGCAATGACTCGTTCATACCAAGTTGTTGGGCCATATGCAATTAATTTGCTTCTTGTAAGCCTCGCTTTCTTATATACTTCTAGGCTAGGGTCCGTATATATCTTCACCGGCTGATTGTACAGCTGAAAGCGTTCTTTAAACCCTTCAATGAAGTTTGGATTACCGTTTCCGACCAAATAAATTCGAATATTTAGGGCATCAATTTCTTGTATGCGTGGCGCGATTGCTTGCATTTGTGTTGTACAGCCGAAACAACCGAAATGGCGAATGAATAAAATTAAAGCCGGGCCTTCTTTCCAAAAAGTTGCTAGTTTAAGGTTGTTGCTGTTTTCATCGATTACAGACGCGTTGGCTAAATCTTTAGGTATTTTGTCTCCGATATTAAATGACGACATAGTAGATATAATTTATATTTAAATATAGATTCAATTTATTAATATGCCAAAATTATTAGGATGTCTAACAATTATTTAATGGTGCTTTTAATAATGTACTTGGTATATTAATATTGTTTACTAGCTTTATGGCCCAATTTCTTTGAATTAATTTACAGTAGTTTTTTTGTGTAAATGGTTTAATTTCAATAATTAATGATCATTATTGAAATTATTTTGAAAAAAAAATTAAATTTATAATAGAATTCGGTAGGGTTTGTCTCGGAGGGGTCGGTATATAGGTGTAAATCATTTATAAATTTGTAAATTTTAATTTCGATGAAAAAGAATATTCTTGGCTTATTTGCACTCGTTTTGCTTTTGGCAACTTCTTGTGAAAAAGCATGTGAAAAAGAAAAAGTATGTGCCTTAAAAGATTGTTACTTGTGTGAAAAATGGGATGACAAAGGCGACAAAGATGTCTGTATTTGGGACGAATTAGGGAACAAGATTCCTCTCAGTACGGTAGCCGAAGATAGTCGAGGCAAATATTTTACGGATGAAAACGGCACACAATTTTATTTTGACACCGACACTCAAGGTAATTATTACACCGATGCAAGCGGCAACAAAGTATACCTTAAAGATAAAGGTATGGCCGATAAGGAAGTAGAGAAACATGTTTTAGAGCCACTCGAGTATGACGACGACTGTGGGTATATTATTAAAGGTAAAGTTAAGTTTTTGGTCAATGGCAAAACGGCTGCGATTGTTGACTATGGCGACGGGACAGTCGACGCTTGGGCTGTCAAAACTATTTACTTGCACAAACATAGCCACAAAGGCAAGGACAAAAAAGGAACTAATAAAGGCCACAAGGGCAAAGGTTGGGACAAAGAATACACTAAATGCTGCAAGTTTAAGCAAAAGTGTAAGAAAGAAATTGATGCGGCTAGCAGCTCTAAAGAAACAACAATCAATCATTAAAATAACGGCAGCTCTCCACCATTGGAGAGCTGTTTTTTCAAGCAGTAAGGATTGACCAAACAGGAATTCAAAGAATGTTTCGATTTGTACTTTTCCGCTATTCGAAAGTACGTCTACTACCGATCAGGTGACAGCGAACTAGCCTCTGACATCGCTCAAGATGTTTTTCTTAAACTATGGGAAAAGCACCTCCCTTACGAGGTTCAAGGTGTCAAAAACCTTTTGTACAAAATGGCGTCGGATTCATTTGTAAGCCACCTGCGCAAAAAGGCAGTACACAACAAACATGAAGATGGCATTAAGCTACGTTTTGAGTTGAACAACGATGCTAGATCTTCATTAATGGAAGAGCGCAAAAAATCATACACTCAAGCCCTTCAATACTTAAAAGAGCCCAATAGGTCTACTTTTTTGATGAATAAAATGGAGGGTCTAACGCACAGAGAAATAGCTTCAAGACTAGGTCTTTCGGTAAAAGCTGTGGAAAAGAGAGTCGCCAAATCGGTTATGTTGCTAAAAAAACACCTAAATATACTTAAATGATACCGGATGATGTAAATATACCTTCTGATGATACTGCAGACGATTTCGATGGGCTGCGCAGTATGCATATTCCATTCAAAAAGGATGAAAAACAAATATGGCAAGCGTTGGAACCACAACTCAAAGCGGTTCCTAAAGTTGTACGACTTCCACGCTTTGTTAAGGCAGTAGCGGCCTCGATTCTGTTGGCTGCTTCTTTTACGGCATTTGCCTATAATTATCAAACTACGCTCGTTTGCCAAAAGGGAGCGAATCAAGAATGGCAGTTGCCAGACGGGTCTAATGTTTATCTTAATAACGATACAAAACTCAGCTATGCTCCTATTTGGTGGTTTTTCGATCGTTGTGTAGAACTGGATGGAGAAGCATTTTTTGAGGTGCAAAAAGGGCGTACTTTTGCAGTAAAGTCCTTTAATGGACGTACTGAAGTGTTAGGAACGAGTTTTAATGTTCAGTCCCGCAAAGGGCGCTATCAGGTGCATTGTCTTAGCGGCAAGGTTAAGGTGATGGCACAAAACGAAGTTTTACTCCAAAAAAACCAAAAAGCAGTTTTGAGAGGAGCGCTGCTAGACAAATTAGATGCTGTTCCTTATGAGGCGTCGATGAGTTGGCGCAAAGCTCAGTTTTATTTCAAAGACGCTCCCTTATCGTATGTGTTCGAGGAGATAGAACGCCACTACAACGTAGAAATAACGGAGGTGCCTGCCTTGGTCTATTCCGGGGTTTTTTCTAAAGATATGCCCATAGAAGATGCATTAAATTTGATATGCTTACCTTTTAATCTTAAATTTGAACCATCCTCCAAAAACCATTTCAAAATTCTTGAATAAGATTAGTGCTTGATTATTTATTGACGCCTAAAAATAGCAGTTTAATAGTACTTTTCAGCTTTCTGACGATCTGCAGCTTTGCACAATCGTCATTTAGTTTGCCTAATGATGCCAATACCCTAGAACAAGCCCTTAGTTACCTACAACAAAGACAACAAGTTCAATATTCCTGCAACAGCAAATTGGCCAAATCATGCCTAATCGCTACATCTAGTAATTTTGAGACGGTCGAAGAAGCCCTGCAACAATGGCTAAAGCCCTGTCAATTGGTCTATCGAAAAATCGAAGGGGTTTATGTAATTTTTAAACCCCTAAAAAACAACAACAAAGGTTCCGTTCAGCAGCAGCGCTATCATTATTCCGGAACAATAGTTGACGCTAACAATCGAACGGCATTGCCTTTTTCAACCGTAAGTCTAGGGTACACTCAATTACTTACAGACGAAAATGGACAGTTTTCCTTGCACACAAAAGATAGTGTTCTGCCCTTGTCGGTGGGGCATTTGGGCTATTATCAATACAGTGACAGTGCTTTCAGAAGTGGGACCAAAGTTATCGCGATGCTGCCTTCACTTACACAATTAAAAACCGTTACGATCGAAGCAGGGGGAGGCCTCAATACCATAAATTTAATCGAAAAACCAACGGTCGACAAAATCAATATCAATAGTTCGACACTGATTCCGTCCAATTCCAACAATAATATTCATGCAGCGATTCGTTTAAGACCCGGCGTCTTAGCGGCAGGTGAACAAGCAAGAGATTTTATTATTTGGGGGTCTTATCGTGGGCAATCTCAAGTAATTTTTGATGGAATCACCATTTTTAGCGCAAGTAGTATCAGTGAAGATATAGGGAGTATAAATCCCTTGGTTGTTAAAGATGTTGAAATTCACAAAGGGGGTTATCAAGTCGAATTGGGCGATCGTGTTGGAGGAATTGTAAATATACTCAGCAAAACAGGGGATAGTAAAAAGCTTCGAGGGGATATTGTATTGTCCAATCAATCTATCAACGCGAGCATTAATCTACCCTTTAAGCAAAAATCGGCTTTGCAAATTTGTCTAAGGTCTACTTTTCCCGATTTATTTAACCCACTTACTTATCAGGTGGATACAAGTATTAAATACCACTACGGCGACTTTAATCTCAAGTACGATGGTCTTACCTCTAAAGACAATCGTGTTTTGGTGAGTGTTTTAGGAAATATTGATAATTATTCGACGGCTTTTAGCGAAAGCGAAGGCAACAAAAATTTTGTTTCTAACCAAAGAAACAATCGATATCAACTTGGTGGGGCCCTACAATATCATCATCAGTGGCAACGATTTGGTCGAACCAAGTTTAGTACTGCTTTTAGTTACCTAAATAGTCGTCAATCTAATTTGATTGAATTTGATGATACGGCCCTAAATCCAGAAAAATTTGCGGGCTTTAATGAAATCTCTAATGCGGTATCAGAATATTATATCAAGGCCGAACATAGACTACCTTCTACAAAATTGCAGAGTATTTCTTTTGCTTTAGGATTTCATTTTAATCAATCCGATTTTGATCAGGATAGTATCAATCGTCCGTTTAAAAACAATCGCAATTCAACGTTCAGAATTACAAGCTACATCAAAGATCGAATTAATTTGGGAAAGTACCTGAGTATCGAACCGGGACTAAAAGTGGATCTAAGTATAGGAAAGGTGGTGCGTCCTTTTTTACAGCCGCGTGTCAATATTCAAATTAAACCACACCCTTTGTTGCGCCTCAAGTTGGCTTGGGGACTATACAATCAATATGTTGTTGAATATGCCTTTGTCGATAACTTGGATAATCGACTCTTTTTTTGGGATGTACCAGATAATTTAGCAAAAAAAGCCCTTAGAAGCATGCATTCGGTAGCGGCCCTAAGTTTTGGTCGAAAGTATATCAATTTTAAAATAGAAGGCTATTATAAAACAACGCAAAACCTTACACAATTTGTCGAGCAGCCCGATAGTCTTAAACTGGTTAATTTAGAGGGAGGTGTCGCCCGTTCTTACGGCATCGATACCTATGTTAATACCGAATTTTTGGGGCAAAAAATTTGGTTTGCTTACTCTTGGGCGCATAGTCAAGAAAGGTTTGGGCCTGCGCAACAAT
>CAJQQM010000195.1 GCA_905480485.1 uncultured Aureispira sp. | reverse complement strand
TACGATAAAATGCTTGGATATGAATGATTTTGGAGCAGATGTTTAAAAGATAAAAAGAAAAATATATTTTTAGATACAAATTGGAACTAAAGCAAGAATATTTATGAAAAAAACCATCTTTATTCACATTCCCAAGACTGGAGGTACTTCTATTAACGCAGCCATGCAAGATAGTAACTGGCAAACGGAACCTAATTTTTATTATAGGCACCTAAAACTAAACGATAAAAAATCGAATGCAGGTGATATTTTCTTGACTAAAAATCTTGAAAAATATAGGGCATACAATCTGTTTATGATGTTACGTCATCCGGTCGATCGATGTATCTCAGAGTACTATTTTATTAAAGAGCGTAAAAACTTCATGGATTTATTGCAAAAAAAACCAAGTAGTTTTGAACGTTACATTAAAAATAAACAGACGCAGAACGGTGTCGTTAATTTTTTAAGAGGCAAACGCTTCTACCCTATCAATCCTGCTCAAGAAAATGATTTAGACCTTATCCTAAACGCTATCGATGACTTGCCTATTCATGTTGGTATCTTTGAACATTTTGGACAATCTCTAGACTATTTTACGCAGCTAAGCCAAATAGAATTAAAGCAGAAGATTGAAGTCAAAAGAATGACCTTTAAACGACCTGCTGTGCAGGATTTATCGGACGATTTAAAAGAATTAATTTTAGACAAAAACCAGTTGGATTGGGAATTATATCAATATTGTCTTAAAAAATTTGAGCGCATCCAAAATCAATACAGTGCTGCTGCCTTTAGTTTCGAAAAAGACAAGTACAACCATGTCATTCCTTATGCAGCACAATGTTGTTTCTTTGAGTTTAGCGTTCAGAACAAAGCCTATTTGCAGCAAAACTTAGTTTTCTTCAGAGATTTAACTTTTTATCTGTTAAAAGACCTACACATTCAATCGGGCTTAGAGTTTACATATATTTGGAACGAAAGCTACAAAAATGCTATTCATCATCAATTCCCAAACAGCAGCTTAAATCGTCAATTACAACAGCTTCCAAGAAACGAACAAGACCCCCTAGCGCAAAGTTTTGAAATTGCTGCCTATATCGATGCTTTTTTGGAACCTAATCGTTCCAAAAGTAGTACTGCAATGAATAGCTTACAATTTGATGCTAATCTAGTAGCAGCAAGACTAACTAACAAATCCAATAAAAAAGGATTCTTTAATAAATTATTTGGTCGAAAATAAACGTACTTTATCGTAACAGAACAAAAAAAGGGCTGCTTTCTTATGGAAAGCAGCCCTTAATTGAATGGCGTAAACCAAGTATTTATCGTTTACTCACGATCAATTTTTTGCTGATCATTTCTGTACCTAGATTGAATTGAACAGTGTAAACACCATCGTTCAATTTGTTTAAATCTAAAACTTTAGATTGTGTTTGGATCGTACCAAGTTGAGATTGAATTACAGTTTGTCCAGTAACATTCAGTACACGTACCGATACGTTCATTGCACGCTCTAATTGTATGTCTAACATTAATTGTGCATCGGCAGGATTCGGGAACATATTCAATGAACCAATCCCTTCAATAGTATTAATATTGGTAGCCAATATTGTAACTGAGGTATCAGAAGTACAACCATTAGCATCCGTAACAGTAACAGAGTAAGTACCCGGTGTTAGGTTAGAGGCTGACTGAGCTGTTTGATTGTTGGCCGCCGCGTCCCATTGGAAACTATATGGAGGCGTACCGCCCGAAGCCGCAGCATTAGCAACCTGTCCATTACCTGCATCAGTTGCAGTAGCTACCAATAAGGTTGGTTCTGCGATTGGAACAGGTGCAACGAATATACATCCATTAGCATCTGTAACGGTACCAAAGTAGGTTCCTGCAGTTAGACCGAACAGGTCATCTGTAGTTGCTCCATTTGACCAATTGTAGCTGTAAGGTGCTGTTGCACCGCCTATAGTGACCGCTACTAACCCATTAGCACCACCATTACAGCTTACATTAGCAAATGAATCGACTGCTATAGAGAAAGAATCGGGGGCTGTAAGTGTAATCGTATCGATTGTTGTACAAACAGAGTCAGTTACACTAACTACATAAACACCAGCCGTCAAACCAGTAGCTATTGCAGTATTTTGAGCATTAGCGTTCGCATCCCAAGTATATGCATAATTACTAGTTCCTGCTGCAGTTGCCGTAGCTTCTCCATCGGTACTAGCATAACAGCTTACATCAGCTCCATTATAAGAAGAAGTAACAGCTGTTGACAAAGTAAGCACACTACAGTCAAAAGATACATAAGGTCTTATGATGGCAGGATTAGCAAAACCTAAATTAGCCATATCTGTCCAAGAACCACCTGCTATATTGGCAAATGTACCGCCGGGCGTATAAATTTCAGTTCCAAACCCAAGCCCTACAAAACCTGTATATGAGTCTGTTAGAGCAACAAATACTTGAGATGATGTAATCGACAAAGGACCTCCAGAAAGGTTCGTTACAGGTACCATTTTTAGTACTCCTGCCGTGTCAGTATTCGAGACGATAATTAGCCCAGAAGTACCGATTAATGTATTCGGAACACCAGCAACTACATCGTATATTTTTACCTCAGTAGTATCACCAACTGTATTTGGATTAAAGTAAAACAAAACAGAATCCATTTTGTAATTGGCATTAGGGTAATCAAAAATATTTCCTAATTCACCGAATGTTGTTCCCAACCCAAGTTCAACAGCAAGTGTAAAGTTGTCTCTTGCGTATGATCCATCGCCTGAGATAAAGAATACATAACGAACTGTATCATTAGAATTATCAATATCTGTCACAGAAGCCATCGAGGTAATAAACTCAAAAGCGTATGTACCTGGAGCTGCAGGAGTAAATGTACCGGCATTGATAGTAGTCGTGGAACCTGCAGCAACATTTGTCGCTGTACTGTTGGTAGTTTGTATTACCGTACCTGTTCCTAAATCATATACATTAGCAGTAACAACAGCATCCACAATAGCTGCAGAACCATTGTTTAAAACATCAGCATCCAAAGGCATACCCGTTGCAGGAACTTGCGTGATCGGTATGGTTGTATAAACACCATTAGCACTTACTGCAGCTAAATCATCGACAGGAGAACTTGAACCAATCAAGCTGACATTATCGACCCCTAAACCTGTGGCCCATCCAGCATTATCTTCAAACTTAAAGGCAACAAGAATAGAGTCTGAACCAGCATATGCATTTAAAGCAACTATCGAACTATCTTGCCAAAGGCCATTTACTAGTGGTATAGTATAAACTTCCGTCCAAGTAGTTCCATTGTCCGTACTTACTTCGACTTTACCAGTACTTCCGTATTGACCGTCCATGTATAAATCAACTTGAAGATTTACGCCTGCATACGATGTAAAATCCTGCAAGGGCAAAATTAATTTATCGTCTGATTTGTCACAATTACAGGCGTCATCGTTTGTTTGAGCAAATTGTGTATGAACAGGGACCGGCCAATATCCTGCCGAGTTAGCTAAAAGATTGTCACCAACATCGTAAATACCATCTGATGCGCCAGCAGTGGTTTCAGTCCAGTTAGTAGGAATATTTGTAGTAGCATTCATCGTTCCTTCAAAATCTTCAGAAAAGAAGACTTGTGCTTCCGATTGTGTTTGTGCAACACAAAACAGCAAAAGAACTAATACATAGGAGTATACTTTATTCATTTTGTAAATATTAAAGATTAAATAATGAAATTTTAATAATAGGACAAATATACGATTAATGTCCAAAACTATCTTCAAATGTTAAAAAAACCTCAAAATTATACTAAAACTTTTATTCAAGTAGACGGAATTTTTCGATTTTCGAATCAAAAAAAATCGCTTTTCAATGATGCATTCAATTATGATTCAATGCCATACAGAATTAAAGAGGCTATTTGTTCGATTAATTGATTGGCATCGAGCATTCGCGAAGGCTTGTACCAATAATGCAACCACCTAACGGAGGTAATTATTGTAAAGAGGGCAATGTCAGGATTCATGTTTTTAAGTTCGCCCTTATTTATTCCTAATATCAGAATCTGTCTGAATCTGTTTTCATAATCCTTTCGTAGTTTCAGAAAATACTTTAGATTGAATTGTTCGGTTGCATCAACCGACAAATGTTTCCATTCATTTGAAAAAACGGTAACTGAAGAGGGATTTTGTACGGCCATATCAACATGCAAGGCAATTACAGCTTTTATTTTGTCAGTAACCTTTTCATCCATAGCGTCAATACGATCCATTCCTTGCGTGAATAAGTTCGCATTGTCGAAACAAATTTTTTGCAATAACTCTTCTTTAGAACCAATATGACTGTACAAACTAGAAACTTTTAATCCTACTCTTTCGGCTAATTCGCGCATAGAGGCAGCCTTGTAGCCCTTTTCGGTAAAAAGTTGTGCAGCCTGTTCGTAAATCAAGTCTTTTTTTCTTTTCTTGGGTAATTTTTCTTTAGACATGTGTATTTCATCCATCTGTTAGTTACAAACATACTAATTTATAGCTTAGATTAGGGAGAATTCTAAAAAACTCTTACTTTTGCCAGCGATACACACTATGACTAACTGTTATTACAAAAAAAACGCATCATGAAATTTTTCGTAGACACGGCCAATTTAGAACAAATTAAAGAAGCACACAACTTGGGTATCCTAGATGGGGTAACCACTAATCCCTCCTTGATGGCCAAAGAAGGCATTAAAGGACAAGAGGCAGTTATTGAACATTACAAAAAAATATGTGACATTGTTGATGGCGATGTCAGTGCAGAAGTTATTTCAACCGACTTCGAAGGCATCGTAAAAGAAGGAGAAGCCTTGGCAGCACTTCACCCTAATATCGTGGTAAAAGTACCTATGATAAAAGAGGGAATCAAAGCTATAAAACACTTTAGCAACAAAGGTATTCGTACCAATTGTACGCTTGTTTTTTCGGCAGGACAAGCTATCTTGGCTGCCAAAGCAGGGGCTACTTATTTGTCTCCTTTTATTGGTCGAGTAGATGATATTTCTTGGGATGGCGTAGATTTGATCGATCAAATTGTGCACATTTATGCAACTTATGGGTTCAAAACAGAAGTTTTGGCTGCATCAATCCGCAATCCCTTACACATTATTAAATGTGCTGAAGTAGGTGCAGATGTTGTAACAGCTCCTTTGAGTGCCATCACAGCATTATTGAAACATCCCTTGACGGATATTGGCCTAGCTAAATTTTTGGCAGACGCTAAAAAATTCGCCTAAGTTAAACAAAAAAACCTTCTGAAAATTCAGAAGGTTTTTTTTTGGAAAGCGTTGAATTTAATAGGATTGTTACTGCTCAAAGCGTCCAATCCATAATTTTTCGCAGCCAATTACGCTTGAGTTTGTAAGGGGCGTATCGGATAGGCTCCTCTATTAAAAAAGAGCGGTGCAATACCGATTTTTTATGCGAAAACAAATCAAAGGTATGCTGTCCATGATACGCGCCGATTCCTGATGCCCCTACCCCTCCAAAAGGTAAAGCAGCGTTAGTGATATGCATCAGCGTATCGTTAATTGTTACCCCACCGGCAGAGGTTTGATTCAAAACCATATCTACTTTATTTTTGTTTTTGGTAAAAAGGTACAAAGCCAAGGGTTTTTCGCCCTGATTAATTAGGTCAAGGGCTTCTTTGATGTTGCCATAAGGAATGATTGGTAAAATAGGTCCAAAAATTTCCTCTTGCATGATTTTAGCTTGATCACTAAAATCGACCATTAATGTGGGCGCTATGTATCTATCTTCTCGATCGTGTTGTCCTCCTTCAATGATCGTTCCTTCTTCCAAATAGGCTATCAAGCGATCAAAATGTCGTTTGTTTATAATCCGACCAAGCGCATCACTTTGTTGAGGATCCTCCCCAAAAAATTGATGGATGTAGAATTGCATTTTCTCAATTAATGTGGGCATAATTTTTTGATCAACCAAAAGGTAATCCGGCGCAATGCAGGTTTGACCAACGTTGATAAATTTGCCCCAAATAATTCGTTTGGCGGTGTAGTCTAACTGTACATCATGATCAACTATGCAGGGGCTTTTGCCCCCTAACTCCAGGGTAACAGGTGTAAGATGTTTGGCCGCTGCGCGATAAACGATATTGCCTACTTTGGTGGAGCCTGTAAAAAATATATAGTCGAATTTTTCTTGAAGCAGGGCTTGCGTTTCTTCTACAGCACCTTCAACCACTTTTATGTAGTTAGCATCAAAAGTAGTATTGAGCAATTTAGCTAACAAAGCTGAAGTATGTACCGCAAATTCAGAGGGTTTGAGAATAGCGGTATTGCCGGCAGCAATAGCACCAATCAAAGGGGCTATCATCAATTGAACCGGATAATTCCACGGAGCGATTATCAGAATATTTCCGTAGGGTTCAGCCTGAACCGAACTCGTCGCAACGTATAAAAAAGGAGGGGTTTTAACTTTTTTTGGCTTGGCCCATTTACTTAATTTAGCCAGCGTTTTATCTATTTCTACCAATACAAAACCTATTTCGGTAGCATAGGCTTCAAATTCATGTTTGCCCAAGTCATTATGCAAAACTTCTATAATAGCATCTTCATGCTCAATGAGCATTTTTTTGAGCTTTAATAATTGAGCTTTTCTAAATTTAAGGTCTTTAGAATGTCCGCCTGCAAAAAAACGTCTCTGAGAAGAGACAAGTTCTTGTATTGCAGTACTGTCCCAAGTAGTTGATTGTTTGCTTGTATAATTCATAATAATTAATTGAAAAAATGTGCTTATATAAAAAATAAGCCACGTACAAAAAGGGCATTGTGATACTTTAAGTTAGTAATTAAAGTTCAATTTACAAAATGCAGCACCGTTTTTGAACCCAAGCGGTTGTAATCAAAAAAAACCCTTTAAAAACCATAGTGCTCGCAATCAGTTGTAAACTCTTGACTGCCAAATTTAGGATAGGTAGATATGTTTTTGTACTCGTATTTTTCGAGCAAACCTTTGTCATCATATAGCATCTGAACAACCGGGAGGTAAGTTTTGGTATCGATGTACACAATAACTTTTTTAGCATAAGCAGTAGGCACATTAAGTTGTGTACCTTTGCGAATAGTTCGCGTGTAAGAAAGATTATTTTTCTCTTTGATGAGAAATTCAGAAGCTACTATTTTGCGCGACAAAGGTATCAACTTGATATCCTCTTTGACCGTGTAGGTCCTGTATTTGAAATCAACAGGTGGGGTAATATAAAGTTTGTGGCAAGAACGACCGTTGTATCGTACTACTTCTTTGTAAGTGTACAAAGATTTACGGTCTTTTCCAGCTTTTTTTACCGTGCCTTCAAAGCCATTTAGCAAGGTATTCACAAAACCTAAACCAGCATCGAATACGGTGTGATGATTTTCTTCAACCACCCGCGAATCATAAACACTTAGACTTACATTAATCCAAGGAAAACCTGCAGGATTTATGTAGCCTTTGTTTTTGTTCCAACCATCTACATACAACAACTCAACGCCTTTGTCCATATCTTTCATATACACTTTTTTAGGACGTTCCTGCATCCTAAATTTCATTTTTTTGGACAGGTACTCCTCCCCAAAACGTTCTTTAGAATGTAATTCAAAAGAAGATTGATTAATTTTGGAAATCGCTGCCCGCATTTTATCAATAATTTGCACAGGATCTTGGGCTGAAGTTTGCAAAATTGAACCGATAAAAAAAGCTAAAAAAAGGCAGGATAATCGCATAGTAGGAATTATGGTATTTAGATGATGAATGAATTTAAACTAAATTAAGAAGATTAGAGCAGCTTCATAGAGCACTTTTAATGCAAGTTTCAAAAAGTGTTCCAAGTTTATTAAAAAAAGCAA
Organism: uncultured Aureispira sp.; assembly: GCA_905480485.1. Lineage (GTDB taxonomy): Bacteria > Bacteroidota > Bacteroidia > Chitinophagales > Saprospiraceae > Aureispira. The sequence goes on along the minus strand of CAJQQM010000195.1, from coordinate 8,110 downwards.
ATGTGTCATTTTCAACACATTTGCTCTTTTTAAAATTAGTTACGTAAAACTATTTTACGATGTAATGTTTCGTTTCCAACGCGTAGCTGCATTAAATAAACGCCGGAGGACTGCTGAGACAAATCCATTTGACTTTGATATTCGCCGTTGAAATTATTAAGTTGTTGTTGAAAGACCGACTGCCCCAACATATCTACAATGCTAATCTCTACATTTTCGGTTTGTTGAACTTCAAACTTAACATTTAGTAAAGCACTTGTTGGATTGGGATAAACCGCCAAAGAACGATCCACTGCAGAAATATATCGAATCGGCACGTTACAATAGTTTACATTAACATCAGATGAGTACGTGACGGTATCTACGTAATGAGAAATATAAATTTCTATGGTCATCGTACCTGTTGTAAGGGTATGCAAACCTTCTCCTAAGTTTGAACTAATTGTAACAGGACCATTACCACATGGATCGTCAGCATTAAATTCGGCATTGTCGTCGTCAAAAACCTCTAAAGTATAATTTTGACCATCTACCAATTCGATTGGCCCAGGAAAAACCATAGTATCTCTTGGGTATTCACTATTTTGAGTATTACCAATCAATCCAAAATTCGGGTCGGTATTGACCGTATCGCCATTGCCTATCAAAACAATATACATGTCAGGTGCAAGTGAAATTAGAAGAATATCATCATTACAACTATTCCCAGGGTCAGAGGCAACCACAATCGATTCTAGTAGATAAGGAAATGTATCGATAATCACATTCTGCGTGATAGCAACCGTGGTATCATAGTTGAGACCAAAATCGTAGGTTACAGCGGCTGGATTTTCATCCGTAGAAGTTGTACCGTTACCAAAATCCCAAAAATAAGAAATACCAGGATTTCCATTACTCGGCATTAAGGTCGAAACAGTGACATTAAAAGGAGTACAGCCGGCAGAAGTGTCGGTTGAAAAGGTGGCATTGGTATCCGGTTCGACGATAAACTCGAGTGGTACTGGAGGCGACGGAAAAACAAAGCCTTGAATCTGGATTTCAAGGTTAACATTAACCGTAAAAGTACCCGAAGCACCGGGTGTACCACAAAGAGTAATACAACCATCTCTAGTATCCGGAGCCGTTTCGTCGTATTTCATAGGATTTGGACGATCTCCAGTCCAAGATAAACCTGGAGGAAGGCCCGTAACGCTCTGTATAATAAAATGATCGATGCTTAGACCACTAGGCACCGATGTACCCGGAGGCGCTACAGCGGCAAGCGGGTCGGTGGTATAAGGAAGTCTAAAACTCATGGTTTCTTCGTAATAAATACTTTTGATCGCCGAAGGCAAAGAATCGACTACAATGGTATCTGCAGGAATTCCTGCGGGCAGATTAATAGTACAGCCAGGGCACTGAGCTTGCAAAATATTGTTTTGAAGCAAACAAGCCAGAAACAGAATTGTCAAGCTTTTGATAAAGTTGTTTTGTTGCATAAAGTATACATTTAAATGAAGTGACCAGCAATGGTCTGTTGTGTTAGTTGTGTTTTATTTGATTGTTGCATTACAAAATTAGCCTTTTTTTTTGGTTTTTCACAAGCATTAATTAACTAAATGGTCAAAAGGTTTAATTTTCACATCTGTGCCAAAAAAAAAGCTGTAAAGGAGCAAAATCCTTTACAGCTTTTATAAATTTGAAGTTATTTTAATGCACTTCTAATAGCGTAGTAGTTTGTTGTTTACCGTCTGACAAAACAAGGGTGTAGAGTCCTTGCGCCATTGACTCAAGCGCTATTTGCTTAGAGAAATTACCTTCAACAACACCCAAACTACTAGCGTAAACAGTCTGTCCCAAGCTGTTGATTATATTTAGATGCATGGATACCGCAACATCGGTTGTTATATTTAATTGTGCCGATTGTTGCGCAGGATTTGGGAATACCACAAATCGAGCAACTGAAGATATATTTTGAACACTCAGAGGGTCATTGACCACATAGCTATATTGCGCGGCATTGTTGATACCATAGGCCACAAAATTTTGAGTACCTGTTCCTCCACAATCTACCGAAATACTATTGCCGTTCGAATTAATGATGCCCATCGTAGAAATCATCGATTCTACAGAAGCTTCGCCGGTTGAGAAGGCATCTATAATATCCAATATTTGTTCAATACCCAACACATCAGCACCACTGTTGATGCCTGCATTATTGACAGAATCACAAAACCCTGCAACAGCGGGTTGACCTAAGCCAATAGACATGAAGAAAAATAAATTACAGCAAGGGTCTAGAGAACTACCATTTGGGGCAGAACCGTTGAGTAGTGAATCTGTTAGATTTTGCATTACAGGTAGGTCAAAACCAATCGCCGTTAAATCAAACGTATCGTTATCGGCCAAGGTAACACCATAACGTCCTAAATCGGCAGGGGTGATAATGCCGTCTGCATCCCCGCCAATAATAACATCACCGCCTCCGCCTGTGGTATCAGGCCCACTTCCGTCGTTGAACAAGGCTGCAGTTCCTCTTTTGGTAATTAAAAATTCGACATTTGGTAAATTTGAAGAGGCCGTCACAGAAAGTGTAGGCGCAGGAGTAGTCCCGTTGATATCAATCGGTGTACCGTTCATACCAGCGGTTATCTCCGGTGCAACGGTTGAAGAGTCGCAGCAGGTAAACTGTGCTGTAGCCGTATAAAAAAACCCACTACACAACAACCCACTAAATAGTATTTGTTTAAGCATAATAATATAAATTAAAAAAGACAAACAAGACCGATAGTGCCTTGTTTGTCTGTATTATTAAAATAATAAAAATATTATCGGATAATTACTCTTTGTGTTTTTGAATGCTTACCATCGCTAAGTTCTAGGGTATAAATACCAGCATCCAGCATAGCTGTAGGGATCATTTGGCTATAATCTCCTGCAACTGCAGCTTTGTTTTGCTCAATAAGCAACTGACCTAAAGTATTGTACAAACGAATAGATACATCAACTGTTTGCTCGGTTTTGAACCGCAACATGAGTTGTTCGTTTGCAGGATTTGGATATACCATGAACAAAGACAAGTCACTTAGTTGTTCTACAGCAACCGTACCTTCACGATCGTAGCCATAAACAGCAGAAGCGTCTACACCATAGGGAAGAAAATCGTTGTTTCCTGTCCCACCACAATCAGTCGTAATAAAAGAACCATAAGAGTTGATAAGTTGTAGAGTACTCAAAACGGAAGCTAATGAAGTTTGCCCCCCTCCAAAGGCATCAAAAACAACTAAAACATCGTTAAAATCGTTGATGTCACCCGCACCGTTTACACCGTTGTTGCGTACAGAATCACAGAAGCCAGCGATTGAAGGATCGTTGCCAGGCAACAAAGCTATCAATTGAAAAAGATCGCAGCAGGGATTGCCGGAGGCATTTTTGCCATTCAATAAAGAATCCGCTAAAACTTTAACTAAGGATAAATCATATCCTACAGCTGTTACATCGAAGGTATCTCCTGCATTGAGTGAAACACCATATCTGCCAAGATTATCAGGGACAAATATTCCGGATACATTAGACCCTATAATTACCGAACCACTTGGTTGGCCATCGGTTGAATCGATTACCCCGTTGTTGTCAAGGGCAACTGAATTTCTTTTTGTTACAACATATTCGACGTTAACTAAGTCGGCTGAAGCATTAACTGCCAAAGAAACACCAGGAGTGGAAGCCGAACCGGCTACCTGCGTACCGTAGAAACCTGTAGTGATTTGAGGGGCTACAGTGGAGGCATCACAACAAGTATTCTGTGCCTGTATAGCCTGTGCAAACGCTAAGATGCATAGGGTGTAAAAAAAATTGGGTAAATGTTTCATATTGATTTTAATTTTTGGTTTTATAGAATAAAATGTGGCCCTAGTGTGGAGCGCAAATATAAATGTACTTATTTATTTAAAAATATTTAGAATTCTTTAACAAAAAATCTTTTAATTCTAGGCCTTAAGCTTTTAGAGTTGTGGCAAAAGCCTACTAACGTATTAGCAAATAGATGGTGATGATGGACTGAAAACAAATTTTATTAGGCATTTTGGAGCAGACTTATTGATTTTATTAAGTAGCTGTTCAATTAAATTAATTTTAAATTAATTGGGCTTAAATTTTAAGCTTTCATTAAAAAATTTGTTTCTTGTTAGAACATCATGATCAACTTTTAATTCAATAAACTTAACCACCTAACAGAAATGCGGAATATTACACTACCTATCTTATTATGTTGCACACTTTTATCAATCCCCCTTTCTACTCTATTTGGACAGGGTACAGTCAGTGGTATTTTGATGGATTCGGTAGAACAAGAACCGATGCTTGGTGCCGAAATTCGTGTCAATGATCTTGACGGTAATTTTGTTAACGGAACTACCACCGATTTTATGGAGGGTAAATACAGCCTCTCCATTGCAGCAGGTAGCTATCAATTGAATTGCAGTTATATGGGCTATGCTCCTTTTTCGAAACAAATCACTGTAGAAAACGGCAAAACACTCACCCTTAATATCAATATGTCAGAAGAAGTAAATGTTTTGAAAATTGTTACCAAAACTGCTTCAAGATTTGAACAATCGGTAGGTAAATCCTCGATTTCAATTGATGTCGTCAAACCTGATTTAGTCGACAATACCAACGCTACAAAAGTAGACGAAGTAGTCGACAAAGTACCGGGTGTTACGGTGGTCGATGGGCAAGCGAATATTCGAGGAGGTTCGGGTTTTTCCTACGGTGCAGGTAGCCGTGTATTATTGTTAGTAGACGACTTGCCCCTTCTAACAGGCGATGCAGGACAGCCTAACTGGCGTGACATTCCGGTCGAAAACATCTCTCAGATTGAAGTTGTAAAAGGTGCCGCCTCTGCCCTATATGGTTCGTCGGCCCTTAATGGTATTATTAATATCCGTACAGCTTATGCCAAAAACAAACCTGTTACCAAAATTTCGCTGTTTCAGACCTCGTTTATGCTACCCAAGCGCCCCGAAACAGCTTGGTGGACCCGCGACAATGTGGTCGTGAACGATGCAGACGAATCGAATCCGCAAGCTTCTGATACCCTTCAACCTGCTTTATTTAGTGGCAGAAATGGCTACCGCTTACCTGTTGAATTAGGCGTTCAATTTGCGCATCGTCGCAAAATTGGTAAGTTTGACCTCACTTTGGGTGGCAACTACTTTTATGCAGATTCGTACCGCATGGGCACCTATGAACGCAAGTACCGTATCAATTCCAACATGCGTTATCGCTTTAGCACCAAAGTAAATGCTGGCGCGAATATTAATTTTAATTACGGACAATCCGCTTCTTTCTTTATATGGGGCAACCAAATGCCCTATTTAGGCGGTTTCCAAGGCGATACTGTTACCAATGACATCTATGTGCCCTATTCAAATAGTATCACTGAATCTGTGATTACGCGCTTCAATATCGACCCTTATTTTACGGCCTACGACAAAAAAGACGGGCGTCATCGTTTGCAAACCCGCTATTATTATGTCAACAATCAGAACGGACAGAACCAATCGAATATGTCCAATTTGGTCTATGGGGAATATCAATATCAGAAAAAAATTAAAATCAGTTCTCCTGTGTTTGGTGACCTCAAACTCGTAGCAGGTGCTGTAGGCTTATATACCTTTGCTGAATCACAGCTATTTGGCAATGCACAGTATAACATAGCGAATGCTGCCGGATATATACAAATAGAACAAGGTTTATTCAAACGCAAGGGTTCGGATGATACCAAACTCAATATAACCTTTGGCGCAAGGGTAGAATACAATATGATTCAAAGTCCTGACTCGGTAATTGTTGACCCCGCACCCGGTGCCGGTTATATTCTTAATCCCGAACCGCTTTCTCAAGAAGCCAAACCCGTTTTTAGAGTAGGACTCAATTACGAAGCCACCCCCTTTACCTTTATTCGGGCTTCCTGGGGACAAGGTTATCGTTACCCTACTATAGCAGAACGCTATATCACGACACTCATCGGAGAGGGCGTTGCCTCCTTATCCATTCAAGCCAATCCCTCATTGCAATCCGAAACAGGCTGGTCGGCCGAAATTGGCATCAAACAGGGTTTCAAAATAGGCAACTTTAAAGGCTTTGCCGATTTGTCGGGTTTCTGGACCGAGTATCAGAATATGATGGAATTTACTTTTGGTGGAGGACAACCCGAACTAACTGGTATTGGGCAGGATAAATCAATCTTTTTTCAATCGGTCAATATCGATGATACCCGAATCCGAGGCTTTGAATTTAGTTTGATGGGAACGGGTAATATTGGTAAAGTTGATTTCAATGTATTGGCAGGCTATACCTTTATTGTACCCGAGTTTCAAAACTGGGACCAAGATTCTACTATTCGAGAATTATCCTCTGCTGATTACAATATTTTGAAATACCGTAACGTGCATACCGTCAAATTTGATATTGAAGCCTTTCTATTCAAAAAAAGCTTATCGGTTGGATTTTCTGTTAATTATAATTCACGCATGGAAAACATCGACAAAGCCTTTGAAGATATTATTTATAATGTACCCGGAGATGATGATATTTTTGGATTGGGTTATTACCGCCAAAATATCAACAGTGGTGAATTTATAAATATGAGTGCCCGTATAGGTTATCGTTATGCCTTCAAAAACAATGATGGAAACGAAATTGCGGCAGTAAAATTATCGTTGGTCGGCAAAAACTTACTCAACCAAGAGTATATGATACGCCCTGCTTTAGTAGATGCCCCGGCTAACATAACCTTGCGATTAGACGTCGAGTTTTAGGCATAAATTACGCTTAGAAAAAAGGAGCTGTTGAAAATTCAACAGCTCCTTTTTTTATTAAAAAAAAAACTATATGTTCTTATACTAAGGACTCTCTCTCGATTTAAAAGCCTAAATATTCCTAAAAATAGTTTGATCACTGACAAGCATGCTTATTAACTAAAACGATGTAGCTGCCAAACTACATATAGCCACCGATTATTTGCCAACTAGCAATCTATCCCAAATTAAATTTCATAAAAATTCATAAATAAGGATTCAGATTGATACAGGTATTCCTAAAATGATAAATTATGTTTTTTTTATTCTAATTAATGTACAAAATTATTTATATTGTATTAAGACATTGGCGTTTATGCCTTCAGATTATTCCCAAACAAATATTCCTAAAATAAAATTAAACCACTTTCGCAAAAAGTAAATTATGAGAAAATTTTCAACTGCAATTTCAATTGTGGCAGTACTGTTGTGGTGCACTTGCATCATCAGTCAACTCTATGCTCAGCAAGCAAATCCCAATTACAAATTTGTACAATTCCAGGTAGAACAACTTAAATCTTTAGAAGATGCACGATCAATAGATGCATCCCTGCGTTCACAAACAGGCGTCCTTACGTCAAGAACCGATCATCGTTCCAAAATTTTATTATGTATTTTCGATGCCGATACAAACATCTCAGAATCAACATTTGTCAATTGGCTAAACAACTTAGGTTTTCAAATCGACTGTTACAGAGAAGGAATACACGGTGTCGATAAAATTTTAGCTAGGGAGGACTTTGTATGCAACTAAGATTATATTCAACCTCAACCCTAAGAGCACTGATTTATATATTTACCTCAGTAGCTTTCTTGGCGAGCAACACATACGCACAGATTCTTATGAGTAATGGTAGTAGCACTACCTGTAGCGACGACTTCTTTGACTCCGGTGGCATTTTAGCCAATTACAATTCCAGTGAAAATTTTGTTTATACTATCTGTCCAGCTGCATTGGGTAATGTTACGCAAGTTGCATTCAACAGTTTTTTCTTGGAGACCAATTTTGATTTTTTGAATATTTACGACGGCAACTCGACCGCTGCACCCCTAATTGGTAGTTTTACCGGTGCAACCAATCCGGGTACAATTGCCGCTACATTATTAAATGGTGGCTGCCTGACCTTCGAGTTTACATCCGATGCAAGTGTTACAGACTTGGGATGGGATGCTGATATCAGTTGTATTGTCCCGGGTGGCGGCGGAGGAGGCGGCACCAACATGTCGAATGGTAGTAGTACCACCTGCAGCGACAACTTTTTTGATTC
>CAJQQM010000194.1 GCA_905480485.1 uncultured Aureispira sp. | reverse complement strand
ACGTAGATTACAAAAATACCTACGTTAAGTATTGTTGAAGACAGCCGCATAAAAGTTTAATAATTTTTCGGATTCTTTTTCCCAAACATAAATTTTTCGGGCTTTAACGCAGTTTTTTTGAAGTTTTTGATACAGTACAGGGTTTTGGCTAAGTTTATTAAGGGCCAATATCAAGCTTTCGGGTTTAAGATTGTCGACCAGCACACTGACTTCATGTTGTTGATTGATGTGCGCATATTCAGGGAAATTCATATTGATAGAGGGTTTGAGGGCTTGTATATAATCAAAAAACTTGTTGGCCAGGGAATAGTAATAATTCAAGCCTTTATTTTGGAGTAAATTTATACCGATATCTGCTTCTAGGGTTTCTTTTTTGAGTGCTTCAGGGCTCAAATAGCCTAAAAATTCAACTTTATCCTCTAGCTTAAGTTCTTTGCAAAGTGCTCTAAGTTTGTCCGACAAATCACCTTCTCCAGCAATTTTTAGTTGTAATTGATCCACCTTAGTGAGGGCATGCATTAATTCTTCTAATCCTCTGCCATCGTTCAAAACTCCTTGATAGAGTAGGGTGAAAGGGGCTGCCTTTGCCGGATTGGAAGCGGTTTCTAGCGAACGGAAAGGGACGTTTCGTATAACCTCAAAATCAACTTGGTATTTGGCGCGAAATACCTCTTTGAGGCTGTCGCAAACGGTATAGCAATAGGTATATTTGGGAATAGTCTGTCGGCCTATCCATTCCCAAGCTTTTTGGACAGTTGGTCGTTTTACAACTTCAGGAACTTCGGTAAAAAACTCATGGGCATCGTAGATTTTTATTTTTCTTTTGAAAGTAGCTGCCCAATAACCCGATAATATGCTGTCTAAATCGATACTGCAAACGGCATCAAAGTATGTAAATAAGAGATAAAAAAATAGTCTTACATTGTATTCTACATAAAACAACTTGCCTTTTTCCCAAAAACAGTTGAGTCGCTTTTGTTTGAAGTTTCGGCTAACCAAAGGAGGACTATTTTTTTTGGTTCGACCAATCAAAACGACTTGATAGCCTGCTGCCGATAGTGTGGAGCAAATTCGAATCATTCGCTGATCGTAATTCAAGTCATTGGTAACGGTAAAACAAATTTTTTTCATATTACTAAGGCTGCACACCGATCGTTGGTTTCCTAAAATACCTTCTTAAAATGGGAATATAACTATATTTACGCACAATTTTTCGAGTCTAAAAATAATTTGCCTATTTTAATCAAACAAAAAATCGTCTAAACGATCATCCAATAAAGTATTGACTTTTATAAACCAACCCTTGCTTGTATTGTTAAAATTATTGTAGCAATTGTCTTTTCTTTATTTTGCATCAAACTTTTACCATCAACAATAAATAGCTCGAACTTCAATGAAAACCCACTTACGATGTGTTAGCTTAGTGTATACCGTGCTGCTTTATATCAGTTTTTTAATCGGGTTTAGTTGCAGTTCCTGCAACTCTACGACTTCATTAGACAGTTCAGTTCAAAATCTAAAACAGACCAATTGTATAGACTCAACTGTACCGGCTGGCTTGCTAAAGAATAAGATAAAAGGGCAGTCTTTTGTAGCGCCGCCCGATTCTTTTGATGCGTCTAGTTTAGAAGAACTGAAATCAATTGGTGCAGATTGGATAGCCGTTTTACCCTATGCTTATTTTACAACTGAACAAGCATCTATTCGAACCTTTGCTGGTGGATGGTGGGGAGAAAAGCCAGCGGGTATTAAGCATACGATTCAATTGGCACATCAACAAGGTTTAAAGATTATGCTCAAACCTCAGTTGTGGAACCACAAAACTTGGATTGGAGCCCTTGATTTTGAAAACAAAGCAGATTGGGACCAATTTCATGAAGCTTATACAGTCTTTATTTTAGAATGGGCGCAAATGGCTAAAGATCAGCAAGCTGATTTGTTTTGTATCGGCACTGAACTCAAAAATTCGGTACTAAAATATCCTCAATATTGGCGTAATTTAATTCAGAAAATTCGAAACATTTACAAAGGCCCCCTCACTTATGCCTCTAATTGGGATAATTTTCAACAGATTAAGTTCTGGGACTATCTAGATTATATCGGCACGGACGCTTATTTTGTATTGTCTGATGCAGTAACACCAACGGTTTGTGCGCTTAAAAATGCCTGGCATCCCATTGTAGAACAAATGGCTGCTTTCAGTAAACAATGGAAAAAGCCAATACTATTCACTGAGTTTGGATACATGAGTGTTGATGCTTGCGCCCACAAAGCTTGGGAACTCGAAGCCAAACGAGCTAGTCTGAACAGTAATCAGCAAGCCCAAGCGAATGCTTTGCAAGCATTATTCGAAAGCTTTGCAGTTGTTGATTGGTGGCAGGGAGGATTTATGTGGAAATGGTACCCTAATCTAAACGCTGCTTGGGGTGAGGGCAAAAGAAACAAAGATTATACACCGCAAGGCAAAAAGGCAGAGCAATTGATTCGAACGATGTATAGCGCATCTTAAATGATAAAATAAATATGAAATTTGGTAAACTTGCAGATGTTTCAACCGTAGATTTTAGCCTTGGGCCAATCCCCGAGTTCAGCAAAGATATTTTATCAAATTTAAACCCTAACAAAAAGGACTTATCTATTTATTATGGATGCACCGGATGGACTATGAAAGATTGGTTGGGCATTTATTACCCTTCCAAAACGCCAAGCAATCAATTTTTGTATTATTACGGGCAGCAATTTAATACTATCGAATTGAACACAACCCACTATCGTATCCCCGACGAAACACTGATTGAAAAGTGGTATGCTGATACACCTGCTGATTTTAAATTTTGCCCCAAAATTCCTAGGTCGATCAGTCATCGAAACGATCTTGGTATAGGCAGTAAACAGTTCGCCTTGTTTTGTAGTGTTATACAAGGCTTGAAAGATAAACTAGGTCCTTGTTTTATGCAATTGCCACCCTATTTTGGTCCCTCTAAATTACCGATTCTAGAAGCCTTTTTGGCACAATTTCCAACAGATATTATACCACTAAGTATTGAAGTACGACAGGCTGATTGGTTTGGTTCTGTCCAACTCGAGCGCCTCCTTAGGTGTTTAAAAAAACATCAAGTTGGAACCATCTTTTCGGATGTAGCCGGCCGTCGTGATGCCTTGCATCAAGGTTTGACGAACGATACAGTACAAATTCGGTTTGTCGGGAATAGCTTGCATCGCAGCGATTATGATCGTATTGATGCTTGGATTGATCGGTGGTTGCAATGGTTTGACCAAGGTATCCGAAAGCTATACTTTTTTGCCCATCAATCTGATAGTCTTTTGGCCCCCGAATTGTGCATTTATTTGCAAAATCAAATAGAGGCCAAAAGTGATTTTGTTTTTAAACGAAAAACAAGACCCTTTAATGATGGTCAGTTGTCATTGTTTTAGTACTTTTATCTTTTCTAATTATGTACAAAAATAAATGAACTACCTTAAAATTAGTTTCCAAGTTCCGGTATCCTTTGACCAAGAGCTTTTGATAGCGCATCTTGCTAGCTTTGCTTTTAATGGCTTTGAACAAGAAACAAATAGATTGACTGCCTATATCGAACAGAAAGAATTCGACGATACCTTACAAAAATGCATTGATAGTCTTCAGGCACGTTATCAATTAATTGTGGAACAATCTCTTATTGCCAATCAAAATTGGAATGCACAGTGGGAATCGGATTACAAACCTGTTATTGTCGATCAATTTTGTGCGGTTCGAGCCTCTTTTCATGCTGCAATAACATCGGTTCAATACGAAATAGTTGTAACGCCCAAAATGTCTTTTGGCACCGGGCATCATGCCACCACTTACATGATGATGAAAAAAATGCAAGATATCGACTTCAATAATAAAGCCGTGTTGGATTATGGTTGCGGTACTGGTGTACTTGCTATATTAGCACAACGACTTGGTGCTAGCCACTTACAAGCGGTCGATATTGATACTTGGGCCTACGAAAATACCTTGGAAAACTTATCAATTAATGCTGTTGAATCGGTGCAAACCTATTGCGGCACGCTTCAAGAAGTACCTTTTAGGAAGGTAGCTATACTTTTGGCAAATATTAACAGAAATGTTATACTCGATACAATGTCGTCTATGTCTGAACGTTTAAAGGATGGTGGTTCTTTGTTGTGTTCTGGTTTTTTGGAAGAAGATATTCCCAAAGTGTCTGCCCAAGCAGCGGTGCATGGTCTACAACTAGAAGACAGCATGCAACGACAACAATGGCGTTGTTTGTTGTTTTCCAAACGTTAAAGCATTTTTAATGTAGTGGGTTTCCTTGATCATTTTTGTAATTTGTACGTATTAATTTTATCAATAGGTCCATCATAAATAAATTTCCAATCCCTGTTATTTTTTTACTATGAAACTGATAACTGTTTTTGTTCTGACGATTTGCGCTGTCCTTTGTTCGCAGCTTAAGGCTCAAGATTCACTTGATTTGATACCGACCGCACCTTCCGAATGCTATAAATACATGGAAGAAATTATGCTCAAAACCAATCGTCAAGAGTGTATCGAAATCATGGAGGAGTGGAAACAAAAACAAAAAGCTCGCAAGTGGTCCTCCGAACATTATGACGGCTTCGTACGCCTCGGAAATTTAATGATTCAACGTAAGATGAAACGGTATAATTTTTTTAGGCATTTTATTGTCATCATTAATACTTTTTCGGACGACAGTGGATTATCTGGACAACATTTTGATAAGTGGATTGATGTAAGTATCCGCTATTTAGAAAACCAACCCATAGGTAAAACAGCGGATTTTGAGAGCCTACTAAAGTTTTTCAAAACCTTTTGGGCGAATGGTAATTTATACGATGTTTCTAAAGGGTCGCACAAATGGAAGTCGGAAAGTAGGGTATTTGATTTGAACTACGAAGACAATATTTTGATGGTAAAATACGACCGAACTGATTTGTTGTGTTTTCACAAAAGTGATTCACTGATTATCAAAGATGTCAAGGGTATTTACTATCCTCTCGAACAAAAATTTAAAGGAATAGAAGGTCGTGTAGAGTGGACGGCTAAGGGGGCAACGGATGCTTATGCTACGCTTGCTAAGTTTACAGTGATTACCCGGTCGACTTCCTACACTGCTAAAGATGCTACACTAAATTACAACAGTATTTTCAAAAAACCCATTCTAGGTACCCTGCGAGATATTGCTACCAAGCGTAAAGCTGCTGATGTGCGGTATCCAAAATTTGAATCCAAATATCGTAACATCCGGATGGATGACATTGGAGAAGGTGTTTCTTATGTTGGTGGATTTGCCATGTCAGGTTCTTCTGTAAAAGGGCATGGAGACTCCAAAGGTTTGTCTACTATTTCGGTCAAAAACAACAAAGGAGAAACAGTGCTAAAAGCAAAAGGTAATAATTTTGATATACTCAAAGGAGAAAAAGTTATCTCCAAAGATTCGGAAGTTACTTTGTATATTTTTAATGAAGACAATACTGTCGATTCAATTTTTCATCCTAGTATTCATTTCTTGTACGATATAAACAACCGCTTTGTAGAGTTGTCTCGAGGAGAAACCAATACCTCAAGGGTGCCTTTTACCAATTCATTACAAGAGATGGATTTAAAAGTACCTTCTCTTAAATGGTACATTGATACCGATGAATTAATGTTGGGAGACAATGTACAGGATTTAGAAATGGCATCTCAAAACCATTTTGATCAGCGTTTATTTGAGAAATATAAGAATATCATATCTATCAACCCTATCATTAAATTTGCAGTATATTCTAACAAACTTGAAGAATCTGAAAATTTAGGGGGCAATGAAGCTTTTTCGGATGCCTCTTGGGACGAAGAAATTTCATTAGACGATGATTTTTGTTTGCTACAACCTGAACTTTGTGACGAAAACGGACAACCTTACGACGAAACGGTCACAGAATCAGAATTGGACACCGCATTCCTAAAACAAATAGGAGAGTGGCCTCCTTCCGAGGAGGTTATAGAAGAGCCTGAAGTAGAAGAAGTTGTAGAATTGGGGCCACGTGTAATAGATGCCGACGAACTTGCCGCTTTGCTTGACCCTCGTATGGAAAAGATAACGATTCTCAATTCTGAAGAAATCATCAAGGCCAAAAAGAACCCTATATTTAAAGAGATAACCGGCGATCAAGACTATCGTGATTTTATCCGTGGCTATCCACGTACCTTTAAATTTGGAATAATGGATGTTTATCATCTCTTACAGGTAGTTCCAAAATCTAATTTCGATATGAAAAGCGCTTTGCCGCTTTATTTGGAAATGGTGAAAGATGGTTTTTTGGTATACAATAAAGAAAACGGTACGATTACCCTCAGAGACAAACTTTTCCATTATGCTGCTTCTGTCAATTCCAAGCAACGCGATCATGATTTTGATAAAATCAGAATCAAATCAGTCCCTTCTCGTAGCAACAAAAAAGAAGCTAATGCGGTATTTAATATGAAAAAGGGGGTTATCGAAACCTACGGTGTCCAAGAATTTGTGTTGAGTGATTCGCAACAAGTTGTAGCAAAGCCTTTTAATGGATTGGTACAGATGAAAGAAGGACGTAATATGGATTTCAATGGTGTTATGTCGGGTGGGTTTTGCAATTTTACTGGAATGGATTTTCATTTTATTTATGAGATTTTTCACGTAGAATTAGACAGTATTAATTTTATGGATATGTTTATCTATAAAAGGGCAAGATATGACGAAACAGCTGGCATTAATGCGGGCAGGCCCAAAAAAGAACGGGCCATTAACCAAGAAAACCAAACCCTGACCCAAGAAAAAGAAGCCATAAATAGTGTAATTGAAGGGGGGACGGGTTTGCTATTGATTGATGTTCCTAGCAATAAGTCGGGACGAATGATCAGTGACCCTATTTATCCTTCTTTTGAAATGACCAGTCCTTCTAGGGTTTATTACGATCGAAACAACCGTTTGGGCGAGGTCTATCCGCGCGAAAGCTTTTATTACGAAATAGAACCCTTTATGTTGGATGGCATGGATGAACTCAAGCCTGAACAGTTGGTGTTTGAAGGTAAACTATATCCTGCTGATATTTTTGAACCCATAAGCGAACAATTAAGTGTTATGTACCACGATTTATCGCTCGGGTTCGAAACCGAAACAAGGGGCAACGATCCTAATCCAGTATATGTTCGGGGAGATAAGATGGGAAAAGGTGTCTTTAAAGGAATCGTTGGAGTATCTAACGAGGGTTTTTTGGGTAGCGGACGTCTTGATTATTTAGGGGCGAGTATCGAGTCTGAATACATAGAGTTTTTACCCGATAATTTCAGGGCTGAAAATGTGGATAGTTTTTTGTTGGCAAAATCTGAAAAAGAGGGTGTTCCTTTTCCTTCTGTCAAAGGAGAACAAGTTCAAATTGATTGGACTCCATACAGCGATTCAATGTACATAGAATCTACGATTGTGGATGGTAGTCCCTTTCAGTTTTTTGATTCCACCGATTTCAATTTAAGTGATGGTTCTCTTACACTTACGCCCGGAGGTTTGAAAGGTAGGGGTACTTTTGATTGGCATGGTGCTACCATGAAATCCAACCCGGGAGGTGATTTTGAATTTGGCGCTCAATCAATTGCTTCTAGTTCTACTTCTCTGATGCTCAAAACTCAAGGTAAACTCAAATTTGCTTTTGATAATGAAAATGTTGAAGCCGTTGTAGATTTTGAAAACCAAACAGGGGATTTTATTTCGCATGAACAAGATTTATCGACAGACCTGCCGTATAATAGTTATGAAACAACCCTCGATAAGTTTCATTGGGACATGGCTACTAATCACATTACAATGGAAGCGCAAGATGGTAAAACAGGCTTTTTTCTTGCAACCGAACAAACACAGGATTCGCTTATTTTTAAAGGGGAGATAGCCGATTTTGATTTAAATACTAGTTTGTTAACCATCGATAGTGTCGAATTTATTCGTGTAGCCGATGCCCTTATTTATCCCAAAAATAAACACGTAGAAATAGAAGACGGTTCCAAAATGCGGACCTTAGTTGATTCGAGAGTTGTAGCCGATACGCTTAATCAAAACCATGTTATTCAACGTGCCACCATAAATATTCTGAGCCGAAAAGAATATGTTGCTGATGGTTTTCTAGAATTCAATGTAGAGGATTTTAAAGAACAGGAAATATTATTCGATAATGTTACGGTGTCGAATAGTACCGGCAACTTAATTACTGTCGGTAGTGGTTCAGTAAGTGATTCGGCTAATTTCTTTTTAGACAAAAGAACACGATTCAAAGGGGATGTCAATTTGAAAGCTAGTTCTAAACTGCTAAATTTTCAGGGTTATGCCAAAATATCTTCGGCAGCTATTCCTACACAAGAATGGTTTGCTATAAATTCTCAGGTTGACAAAAAAGACGTTTCTATAGAATACGAAAAACCGAAAAATCCAGACGGCCAGGTTATGTATGTTGGGTTGTTTTTAGATTTAGATACTATGATTTTATATCCTACGGTTTTGTCTCCAAAGCGCAATCCTTCCGACCGAAGTATCTTTTCAGCAACGGGTGTTCTAAAATTTGATAACAAGAAAGAAGTATATATGTTTGGAGATTCTGCTAGGGTTTTGGAAGATGGTGACGAAGGCAAACTATTTACAGTTTCAGAAAAAAATTTAAAAGTAACTGCCTCGGGGCGCTTTGATTTTAATAAGGGATTTAATACCGTAACGGCCCCGCCTGTTACAGTCGATGTAGTCGGTGATTTTAATTTCTTTTTAAATGCCGAATCAGAGTATCTTTTTGAGACGTCCATGAATCTAGATTTTTATCTCCCTCAGGCCCTCAAGGATGTTGTTATTTCGGATTTACAGTCTAATCCAGAATTAATAGACAAGCTATTGTATTCAAGCATCAAAAACGAAAAATTATATCAGCACATGAAAAACTATGTGCCGGATGAGCGTAAGTTTGAAAAAATGTGGAAAAAGGTGAAAGACGATGAACGCTTACAGCTTCCTAATGGTTTTGACCATACGTTTTTCTTTGTCAACAACAAATTCTTGTGGAGTCCTAAAACACAGTCTTTTATTACCAAAGGAAGAAGGCTACAGCTATCTTCTGTTGCCGGTAAACATATTGGGCAAGTTGTCAAAGGACATGTAGAAATTTTAAACGATCCCGCTAGGGGAGATGCTCTAACCTTTTATTTTGCATCGGCTAACGGGGATTGGTATTATTTTTCGTATCAAAATGGCTTTCTTAAAACCTTATCGTCTAATCCTTTGTACAACAATGCTATAACATCTCTAAAGCCTAAAGACAAGCGGGTGAAATCACCAAACGGTACCTACTATGAAGTACAACTATCCTCTGCTTCAGAGTACAGTAGCTTTAAGAACAAAGCAAGTTCGGCACATAACTAATTTTAAGAATAGTAGGATCAAAAAAGTACTTTGGTCTAGGCATCAAGGTTTTTGTAAGTAGGCTGAAAAGGAAATTTTTTGATTCCCAAAGTTGATGCCGCATAAACGATATCGATGAGCTTTACTTTCTGCTCCAAGGCAAAAAAAATGCTCTTCAGACGCTTTTCTTTTTGAAGATTAAAATGGTTAAAGCATTTTATTTCATTTAAAAATCGCGCACTATCTATCTCTATTTACAAGGGTTTTTTCCTGTACCATTTAGCCTACATAAATCAGATATATCCTCTGTTTTCCTAGCAGTTGTTTCGGCTACAAT
>CAJQQM010000193.1 GCA_905480485.1 uncultured Aureispira sp. | reverse complement strand
ATTAGGCAAAAGCTGTAGGAGAATGGACAACATACTACGATAATGCTGTGCGTGTAAAGGATCATTTCAAAAGCTAAGCAGAGTATAAGCAAGGGTTGTTGTGGAATTTATATCTTTGTAAAGTTGGCTATAGTAATGTTTTGAGCGTTAGTAGCTTGCAAAGCAGCATTGGAACGGTTTTTTTGTATTAAAACAGGATGAAAAAATAAAACCGATCTTTTTTATGCAGGCCTATTGCAGCATTTAACCGTCAAAAATTAGTGCAATATTTAGTTGATTCTTTGCATAAGTATGTCATTCATAAATAAATACAGCCAATAACTTTTATTTAAGCAATACTTTTCTTATATTATAGTATACAAAGATTCCATCAACCCTAACCAATAAGTACAGCAACCGCTTTGTTTTGTTCGCCCTTTTTCTTGGGTACACTATCGCTTTATCTGATTTTTGATATTCAAAATTTCAGCGGTTATTGTCGTGTCTTTTTCTAACGCCTCAAATCTACCTATTATGAAAAACTTTGTCTTTATTATTCTATTTGCAATTGGCCACTGTTGCATGGCTCAAAACGATTCAATTAATTACCAACGTAAAATTCAAAAAAATACAAACAATGATAAATTGCAGTTTCAATTAATCGCTGAAATGCAAGCACAAATCGATGCACAACTTCGCGGTGTTGATCTTATTACGAATGTTGCTGATATTAATACAGCTAACATCGAAATGTTGTCTGATAGTCTTCACATACGTGTTTTAGACGCGCATTCTAATGCCCATGATGCCCACGCTAAAATTGATGCAATTGACTCAATAGTGGCTCAAAATAAATTATTTTGGCTCATTGGGTCCGTTTTATTTTTTATCTTATTAGGGGTATTTTATTATTTACTAAGACGAAAATTGTTGGGGATAAAACAATATTCTAAAAATAGACGTATCAAAATCGAAACGGATTTGAAAAAAGAGGCAGTGCGCCTAGAACAGCAGTTGATCAATACCAATAAAGATTTGGCTGCCTCGAATACAAAATTTGAAGTTAGTAGGACCGAAATGGAACGAATGAATGAAGATTTTACAACTACAAAAACAGAGTTAGCGCTTACCAAAAAAGCAATGGAAGCCTTATCGAATCAGTTAGAAAAAATACAAGAACAATTAAAGGCTACTAAATAATTAAAATAAGAAGAAGATAAAATGAAAAAGAATCTGTTGAAAAACAGATTCTTTTTTTGTGCCCGGGACAAGATTCGAACTTGCACACCCTTAAGGGCACCAGCCCCTCAAGCTGGCGTGTCTACCAATTCCACCACCTGGGCAAGGTCTCTAATAAGTGGATTGCAAATATAATTAGATTTTGAGCTTATCCAAAATTACTTAACTTTTTTTATCAAAGCATTTTTGATTGAAGAATTTCTTTGCATATTTGTCATTATTTATCTAAAAAAGCAGCAAATAACAAATGAAATTTGATAAAAAAAAGGCCTATCAAAGCGCAATTGGCCAAATAGATGCAGTATTGGAAGGAGAGACGAATATGGTGTTGAAAATGGCCACTATCAACTGCATCCTAAAAGAACAGCTACCGTACTACTATTGGCTAGGTTTTTATTGTGTCCATCAAGGGGCCTTAATAATAGGACCTTATCAGGGTACCTTAGGGTGCTTGCATATTCCTTTCGATAAAGGGATTTGCGGACGTGCAGCATTAACCCAAAGGACCCAGATTATTGACGATGTACATCAAGACCCAGAGCATTTAGCCTGTGATGCTGCTACTATGTCCGAAATAGTTTTACCTGTATGGGACAACGAAGGGCAGCTTATTGCCGTATTTGATGTTGATAGTACTCAAAAGAAAGCTTTTGATACCATCGATAAAACATTCCTAGAAGCTCTATTGTTGCGTCATTTCAAACAAGCGAAGCTTTACAAAGAATACCTTTAAATATAGGCTTGTACGGATTAAATATCTTTTTTTGAAACTCGAAAGGCATCTAATAGCTGCTTCTGATGCTATCGCTAATGTGGGTTATTTGGGGCGTGTATTTAGCTTCTGAACAGCTACTAATTGATCATATAAGCCCCCAAAATCTTTTAAATATACCAAAAAAAGATAATCATTTTCAGTTTCAAAACTAGCGCCTTCTATTGCTGTAATATTTTTTTGGTCGCTTCCTTCGGCTATCAAGCCATAATAGTAATCATAAAATCCGTTTTTTAATTGGGTACTCAATTCATATCCACGCCGTTGAGGATTGTATTGCATTTTAAAGGCCTCACTAGCACAAAAATTATTAAACCCTCCTAACAAATAAACCGAACCATTGAAAGGGCTAAGCGATTTAAGTGAAAAATTAACCTGCCCATATTCTCCTTCCAATTGAGCATTTCGTTCTTCATGCGTTTGCAAGAAAAAATTACCATTCAAGTCGTGTGTGAACACATGCGGTTGATAAGAACGATTGACATCTTCGAACAACCACAATTCAAAACCATCTCGATATTGTTCCATACGTTCAACTTGTAAGGTTCTAAATTTGAAAGAACGCAAATCGAGGGGCCTAAACTCTTTGTACCCCGGAAAAAGAATAGCTCCAAGCATATTGTAACCAATTTCTTCCTCTTTGATATAAGTTGCTTCAGGGTTTTTAATACAATTGTCCCATCGGCCATTTTGCAAAATAGCTACTTTTATTTGTTCTTCTACATTTCCTATTCTGATTCCTGTATGTTGAATCGTAAAACTTAGTTCTTGATGACTAGCACTATTTGGAGGCATAGCGGTACTGCGCATTGTAGGAACCACTTTCATTTTGGTATCTACAATCATAAATCGACGGGTAATAATCAAGTCGTTTTCGTCGTTGTCTCGGTATACTTTCAGTAAATAGTTACCCGATTTTGTCCATTTTACATCTTCATTTGGAATCTTAACCTCATAGTGGGTATATGGTACTCTAGTATTGAAAGAACTTTCAGAATTATAAAATCTATTTTCTTGAAAACCATCAATATAATCCATGGCATCTATATCTTGAGATACTTGCCAATTCGCATCACAGTGTATTATTTTATAGCTAAAATCTTTGGTATATGCCTCCAAGTCATCAAAGGAAAGCAAGAAGTGTCCAGGACTGTTTAAGCTCATTAGCGGATAATCCGTTTCTGAATCAAAGGGGTGGAATTTGACACTCTTAATATTAGATTTGTAGATGTAGTCAAAATTTTTAAATGCGCTTTCTGCATCTTGGGTCAAAGCCAAGATTGGAATAAAAAATAAAAACAATGCAGAAAAACGGTACGCCCAATACATAGTTGCAGGGATTTAAATGAATGAATTTCAAAGAATAATTAGCTAAATTTAAACTAAATAATGTTCTTTAGGAGTTTTATCTATTTATTTATCAATTTTATTGCCATCTTTTAATAAAAAGCCTTCGCTAATTTTTTATATGTAGCTAATATTGTATTTTCACGGCACATCAGCGGATGTGCCAAGCAATAAATAGGATATTTTTAGTTTCTCTGAATGGTCAAGATATGGTATCTTTTTACGAAAAACAAGACGGAAAATTGTTGGGAATAGAATCCCTCAAAGCTAATTGTTGGGTGAATATAGCACCTCCTTTCAATTCAGTAGAACTAGATAAGTTGTCAGAAAAATTACAGGTACCCCTAGATTTTTTGACCGACCCGCTTGATATTGACGAACGTACAAGATTTGAAATCGAAGATGATGTAAAATTTATTGTAGTCAATACTCCTGCCTTAAACAAAGAAGGCGTCGACGACCTAACCCTATACATTACAGTACCGATTGGTATCATCATAACCCCTCAACACATTATTACTATCTCCTCCTACGAGACGGCGGTCATACAATCTTTTGTAGAAGACAAAGTTAAAAATTTTAATCAATTGGATGTTTCTTTGTTTGTTTTACAAATATTAGAACAAAATGTCTATACCTATCTGCGCTGCCTTAAAGATATCAATGTTCGTCGCAACATAATAGAACAAGATGTTTACGAATCAAGCAAAAACCAAGATTTAAAATCATTATTGAGTCTAGAAAAAAGCTTGGTATATTTTGTAACAGCCCTGAGTTCAAATGCTCTTCTAAAACAACGTATTCAGCGTATGGATTTATTGTCTATTCAGCACGATGAGGAAAAATCAGATTTGCTAGAAGACATTATGATTGATAATTCTCAGGCACAAGAAATGGCACATATTTATTCTAATATTTTGAGCAATACTATGGGGGCCCTTGCATCTATGATTTCGAATAATTTGAATGTAGTAATGCAACGATTAACTTTAATTACTATTATACTTATGGTTCCTACCTTGGTGGCGAGCTTCTATGGAATGAATGTCGCTGATTTGCCCTTAAAGGACACTCCTTATGCTTTTTGGCTATTGTTTGGTGGCTCAATGATTTTCTCTATCTCCTTGGTATTGTTTTTTCGTTCCAAACGCATGTTTTAGTTTTGATGTAGCCTACAAAAAAAGGTCTGTAACTTCGGTTACAGACCTTTTTTTGTAGGCTCAAAATACTAGTCGTTCAAAACATCAGATAAATTAACCTGTGTACCATTTTTGAATGCAACAATAAATGGAGCAATAATACCTTCTTTCAAGGCAAGTGTTCGCACTTTTCGAGCGGCATCTAGCGATGGATAAGAGGCTAGATAAAAATAAGTGAGTCCATTGGCTTTCTTTTCTTTTTCGATACTGCCCAAATGGCTAATATTACTAAAAGAAATGGCATCAGCTTGTTGATAGGCTCCAAGTTGAACTTTGAAAGCAAGGGCTTCAGGGCTATCTGATGTAGCACCTCGGGCCGTGGTTCCCTCGGGTATTTTATCAGTCGATTCAATGTCGTCTAGTGCGGTACTATCTTCAAGAACCGGAAGGGTAGTTTTGGCTACCGGATAAATAACTTGTGCACTCAATGCGATGCGTCCCCCAAGATGTTTGTTGTCTAAGGTTACGGCTACCTTGAAGGCGTCAGGATATTGTTGTTTGAGTTCTTGCATATTTTTTTCTAAATGCTCAGGGTCGATATAAACACCCACTCGCCAAGCTGTTTTGTTGCCTCTTGGTTCTTTGTAAACATGCCCGTACTGACCAATGCGAAGTTGTGCTTCTTTAGACAATTCGTCAGCAACAATCAGTTGTATCATGTAGCCCTTTTCAGGAACCGTCATGCCGTTCGACGCATACGCAAACTTTTTGCTGCTTGATACGATAGGGTCTTTTAATTCCGCTTGGCTAGGTGTCGTATTAATTTGGGGACCTGTTGTTTCTATTACATTGTTGTATTTATCTCTTGCAAGGGTAGCTGCTGCAATTATGCCACGGGTTCCTAACAATGTTTTTTTACCTCCAGTTCCAGTATTGACATCAAAAACCAAGTTTTTGAAACCAGCTTTGGAAACGGCTATCGTATAATCGCACAAGGGTTTGAGTATAACCGAATACTCACCATATTGATTGGTCGGGTCTTTAATTTTATTTTCTGTACCCGTTTTGAGATTTTTGATATAAACAAAAGCACCAGAAACCGGACGATTAGTAGTAGCATCTACGATTCCACCAATGTAAAAATTCATGGCGCAGGGCACCGTATTTCCATTGCCCACCGTTGGTTTACGAAGGGTATCAGGCAATCCTCTAGCTGCAAATAAATTAGCATCAATTGAAGCGGCAACTGCTGCAGGTGGTTCATTGTTGATGGCCTCCGGAGTTGCTGTCGCTTGATTAGTATTAACCGAAGCTGTAGTGGTTGTGTTTTTTTCGATACTGTTATTGAGTAAGGCCGCTTCTCGAAGAGGGGCTGCGGTGGTATTTGACGGTAAATCAGCCGTTTCTGAGGAGGCTTTGGGCGCAATTGCTATGGCCTTATCAGCTTCGGCGGCGGTAGAAGAAGGCGGTGTTTTGGTTGAGTCCAAAACGGGTTTCTCTACTGCTGTAGACGCTAATGAGGGTTGAGTACTCGCAACAACGAGTGGTAATGATTCAAAATCTCCGTTAAACAAAGCACTATAAAGATTGTAGTACCTATTGCGATTCGACGAAAAATAAGCCTGTTTTGTACTTGCATCGTAAACGAAGTATAAATCGTCGTAAGAGGAGTTTACGGCAGTACCTAAGTTTCTTGTATCAACCCATTCTCCCGCCGTATTTTGAGCGGTAAAGAGATCATAGCCACCAAAGCCCTTATGGAAGTCGGAGGCAAAATAAAGGCGTCCATTTTGATCAATATTAGGGCAGATTTCATCTCCTGCTGAATTAACAGCTGCACCAAGATTAATTGGTTGAGACCATTTGCCCTCTTTTTGGTGTATCACCCAAAGGTCAAAGCCTCCAAAACCACCTTCGTATCCGTACATAGCAAAATAAATACTTTTGCCATTATTGGCAAAACTTGGAAAACTTGCAGCTTGTTGAAGAATGTGTGGAAACTCTTCTCCTGGAACAAAATCCTCGATTTTTTCCATACGAGGATGCATCTCCATAGATAAACGGCTTAGGGAAGCACTGTGTGTATGACGAATCCCATTCGAAAACTCATTGTAGGTAGAAACTGCGAAGTTTTCAGAAGCCGTTATCGCGAAAGGTGCAATATTAGTAGTCGGCATTACTGCTTCGTCGTTTTTGATGACTGTGGCTGCTGACAATGAACCGTCGGCAGCAAGGGTTGCTTTGTACAAAAAGTTTTGGGTAGATGGATTTGAAAAACCGCCGGGAAGTGCATCGTGTTTGGTTTGTCTTGCCGAGGCAAAAATAAGTCCTCCTTGATGTAGCACAGGCGCATAGTCATCGTAAATTGGACTACTGACAGCAGCTTCTAGTTTTACTCGGTAAGAAGGGGCCTTATCTTTCAGTTGCAGGGCAAATGCACAAGACCCAAGTGCTAGTTGACCTAAATTAGGATATTTATCTGAAAATCGGTCAAAGGCTACTTTAGCTGCAGCGAATTTTTGGTTGGCCTTGAGTACCGTTCCGTAATAATAATAAATAATAGCGTCGGTAGAAGGTGCTAGGCAAGCGCTTGCATACATTTTCTCAGCATTCAGCATATCGTTCACAAATCGATAACTATGCGCTAGTTTGAGCTGTAAGTCAAGATTGTTTGGCTGTTCGTTGAGTGCTCGTTCGTAATAGCTAATTGCTTGTTTGAAATTGCGGGCGCCGTAGGCAATATCTCCGCTTTCCAGCGCATTCTGAGCTTGTATACTTGTAATCAAAAAAAGCAAGAGCATCAGTTGCAGACTGAATTGTTTCATAGTATCTAGTTTTTATAAGAAAATAATGCCTTAAGGTAAAAAAAGACTATATGCTACTTATCGATTAATACAAGTCTACAAAAAAATACGCAAATTGCCTACAAAATAAGACTAAAATAAACCGATTATTGATATGGATTCCTTTTTATATCTAAATTTAATCATATACGTTAAAAATTGTATAAATTAAACAGCGGGTTTTAACCACTTCTAAGCCATATTGATGCTTAATAGCAATATTCGTGCTAATCAGCATATAAGTGATGTTTTAAGATTTATTTAAGAAAGGAGCTGCAATAGTAATTAAAAAGTGCCCTCAACGGACAAATCGATTTCGGCGGATTTCCAGGTAAATAAACCATTGGCATACACACCACGCCCAAAACCACAGTCAAAAGAATGTCCGATAGTTTGTTGTAGCCTGATTAGCGAATCTCCAAAGTGGAATTGGATGGTACAAGGACCTGAAAATTCGTCCGTTTTAAATAAACCAATAGAATCATTTGTCACTATCGTTCCGGAAGCTGTTCCTGAATTGTAGGCAGGGCCTGCATTGATGATATACAGCAGAAAATTAATCGAATCTTTGCCAGTTTGCTGGACCACCAAACGACTATCGGGTGCATCTCCCATCCCTTTACGAAGGTAGGTCCCATTTGGTGTATTTCTTGGATTTGAAATGACAACTATTTCGGAATTTTTTACGATACTATCTTGGGATGTATCTCTAGCATCTACGGTTTTAGGGGCATCTGTCGAACTTGGATGAGTACATGACAGGCTTATTCCGACAAGCAATACGACGGCATTTGTTATGGGCCTTAATGGCTTAAAGGTGCCGATGAATTTCTTAAACAATTTCTTTAAGTTTTTCGATAGTGTAATCAACTTCTTTTTTTGTGTTGTGATGCGAAAAAGAGAAACGGACAGAATGATAACCTTCAGGAACATTCAAGACTTCTAAAACACGCGAACCTTTAACAGCGCCTGAATTACAGGCCGACCCACCTGATGCACTAATTCCCTTAAGGTCTAATTTGAACAACAGCATATTAACCGGCGTAGCGGTTTGAAAAGATACATTGAGAACCGTAAACAAATAATCGCCTTGATAATCACCGTTAAAATGAATACTTGGAAAATGTTTTTTGAGCTGTTCCACAAAATAGGAACGTACCTTTTCAATTTGCTCTTGACGCTTTTCTAGCGCATGGATAGCGACTTCTAGTGCTTTACCTAAACCAACAATAGAAGCTACATTTTCGGTGCCAGAACGCACTTTACGTTCTTGGCCTCCACCATCAATTAAAGCGCCGATACTGTTGGTTTTGTTGATGTATAAAAAACCAACGCCCTTTGGTCCATGTAATTTATGCCCCGAACCCGATAAAAAGTTGATATACAAATCAGAGAGGTGAATTGGTATATGCCCAATAGATTGAACTGTGTCCGTATGAAAAAAAGCTCCATATTGTTGGCACAATGCGCCTATTTTTTGAATAGGATTTAGGGTGCCAACTTCGTTGTTAGCATGCATTAGACTCACTAGGGTTTTTTGATCCGAAGATGATAAAAGAGATTGAAGATGTTGTAGGTCAGCCCGACCATATTTATCCAATGTTACATAAACAACTTCTACGTTTTGAGCTCCCATGCGATTAACAGCATTGTATACACAAGAATGTTCTACGGCGCTTGATATAATTCGTTGAACGTTTAAATCTCGGATCGCGCATTTTATGGCGGTATTATTGGCTTCGGTGCCTCCTGAAGTAAAGACGATTTCAGAAGTAGAAGCCCCCAAGGCAACAGCAATAGTTTTACGGGCTTTTTCTATACCTGCTTTTGCCGTCCTACCTTCCTGATGAGCAGAAGAAGGGTTGCCGTAATTATTCTTCAAATAAGGAAGCATGGCTTCTAAAACCTCATCGCAAAGAGGTGTTGTGGCTGCATTGTCTAAATAAATTCGCATAGTAAAATGATTCTAGTGAATAAAGCGTGCTGAGCGATTAAAAATCTTCTTTAATGATAGAACTCATATCGGTCTTAATTTTATTAGCCAGCGTTTCGGCCGTACTAATCGACGGACTTTCGGTATATATTCGAATAATAGGTTCGGTATTTGATCGTCTAAGATGTACCCAGTTTTCATGCAGATAAATCTTTAGACCATCCACCGTATTTTGTGGGTACTGTTGGTATTTTTCTTGCAGTTTATGCAGTAATTTATCAATGTTTATTTCAGGGGTAAGATTTATCTTATCTTTAATGATGGTATAATTAGGATATTGAGCTCGTATCTGTGAAACACGTTTGGATGAATTGGCTAGGTACGACATAAATAGGGCTACTCCCACCATAGCATCTCTACCATAATGCAAAGCAGGATAGATAATCCCGCCATTTCCTTCACCTCCAATAACAGCATCTGTTTGTTTCATCAATTCAACTACATTTACTTCTCCGACAGCCGAGGCCTGATAGCATCCTCCGTGTTTCTCGGTTATTTCCTTGAGTGCTTGAGTCGAAGATAAATTAGAGACCGTATTCCCTTTTTTGTTCTGTAAAATATAATCAGCAATGGTAACAAGGGTGTATTCTTCTCCAAACATTTCCCCTTCTTCGGTAACAAAGCACAAGCGGTCAACATCCGGATCGACGGCAACGCCTAAGTCTGCATTCTGGAAAATAACTTCTTGAGAAAGACCGGTTAAGTTTTCTGGGAGGGGTTCTGGATTGTGGGCAAATTTGCCATGCATTGCCTCATTGATGACCAATACTTCACAGCCCATTTGTTCGAGTAGGGGTACAATGGATAAAGCCCCCGTTGAATTGATGCAATCAACCACCACTTTGTATTGCTTTTCCATGACAGCGGGCACATCAACATAGTCCAAATCAAAAATGATATCAATATGTTTTTGGATGTAGCCTACCGATTTTTCATATGCGCCCAAGCGTTCGATAGGGGCATATTCTATGTTGCCTGATTCGATAAGATTGAGAATTTCTTGACCATCTGAAGCCGAAATGAACTCACCTGAACTATTCAAAAACTTGAGTGCATTCCATTGTTTGGGGTTGTGACTAGCTGTGATGATGATTCCTCCACCTGCCCCCTCAATGGTTACAGCGATTTCGACGGTGGGCGTGGTAGACAAATCCAAATCAATCACACTTATCCCCATCATACGGAGTGTTCCGCTAATCATTCCACTTATAATAGAACCGCTAACTCTAGCGTCTCTGCCCAAAACAATTAAAGGGTTTTGGGTGGTGTTTAGTACCCACTGTGCATAGGCTGCTGTACTTTCTACGATGTCTAGGGCGGTTAGATTTTCGCCGGGTGCACCTCCTATAGTTCCTCTTGTTCCTGAAATTGATTTAATGAGCGCCAATTGCTTTGGTTTTTGTTGGTTGAAATAAATTTGAGCTTTTTGATTCGCTTTGCGTAGTACAATTTGGTATACCAAAGCTTTGCAAAAATAATTTTTTTTCTGTTAGCAAACCATTTTTTATGGTAAATTTTTAGCTTTTTTCTTTTGTAGCTAACTTGCTTATTTCGCTATTGTTTTAGGCTTATCATGGTCAAGAAATTCATTTTAACAGTTCATTCCAAAAAAAAATGATGAAATTTCAATTTTTTAATACAATTTTGCGTTATTGAAGTATACATTTATCAAAATTTAATTCCAACAGCTATGCAAGTAGGGTTCGTTCTAAAGTGTCTGATGTTGTGCGTGTTGTTCGTAGCGGGTTTTAGCTGTGAACGCGTCACCGAAACATATCCGGCCGTAGCATACGATTATTTTCCGATTGAAAGTGGTCGCTACAAAACATACCAAATTGATTCTACCGTATACGACGAATATAATTGTTCGGTTGTTGTTAATTCTTTCCAGATAAAAGAAGTCACAGGTGCTTTGAGTACCGATGGAGAAGGCGATCCTTTTTATTATGTCAATCGTTACTACCGAAAGGACAGCAGTGATTCATGGGCATTATTGGGTATATGGACCGAAAAAATTGAAGATAATCAAGTGCAGCGTGTAGAAGATAATCAACGTACTATCAAATTGGTTTTTCCTGTCAAAAACGAAAGAAGATGGGATGGAATTGTATACATTCGCCGCGATACGCTCGTATCCCTAAGAGGAGGGGTTATTGATATGTACAAAGATTGGGACGACTTTTTGATTACCGAAGTAGGCGAAACCTTCGTTGATACCGTTTCAAATACCTTGTATAGCGATGCTTTATTGGTTACACAAGTTGATAAAACGAACAATATCGAACGTCGTTTTTCCAAAGAGGTTTATGCCAAAGACATAGGATTGGTATACAAAGAAATGTGGATACTCGATACACAATGTAGAATTAACTGTTCTGGGGTAGGCGATATTGCTACATGTATCTACACTCCTTGGAAAGACAAGGCCGAAAAAGGCTTTATCGTCACACAGTCGTTAATTGATTATAATTAATCGCTCAACTGATCTTCCTCATCCTTCCAATAGGGTTCGACAATGCACAAAAACGTTAAGGCTTTTTGCCCCGTATTCTCAAGATACTGCACGGCCCTAGGGGGGACCCAAAAAACATCATCTTTTTGAACACTTTTTTGTTCCTCATCGATGTACATCTTTCCATTGCCCTCCAAAATATAATATGTTTCGGAACTTTTAAGTTGATGTGGTAAAGAGGCAGCCCCGACCCCAATACTTGCGTGTGCTATGCTGTAGCCGATGGCAATTTTGTCGTGGTCAGGATGCATGATTTCTCTCAATGCTGTATGGTCTTTGGCGATAAACAAAGCGGCATCCTTTAGTTTTTTGTGAAACATAAGCTTGGAATTAGTAGTTAAGGATTAGAATTTTAAGATTTTACACGCACATAAACTAATTTCGAACGTCTTCCTTTTCCAGCATCTCTAAGTTCGATTTCGAATTTGTTTAAACTTGAAATTAAGGCTGTCAGTTTTTGAAAACCATAATTTCTAGCATCAAAATTAGGTTGCTTTTTAAGCAAAATAGTTCCTACATCTCCCAAGAATGCCCATCCTTCCTCGTCGGCCACATCTTCAATACTATTGGTCAATAAACGGATACTCTTTTTACTGATTTTTTCTGTCTTTGTTGGTTTTGGATTTGTTTCTTTATCGTTGTCTTGAGTACTTGGTTTGAGGATTTCAACATAGATGAACTTATCACAAGCAACAATAAAGGGTTCGGGGGTTTTGCGTTCTCCTATGCCGATTACATGTTTGCCAGCTTCGCGCAAGCGTGTGGCCAAGCGTGTGAAATCACTGTCGCTTGATACGATACAAAATCCATCGACTTTGTCAGAATAGAGTATATCCATCGCATCGATAATCATGGCTGAATCGGTCGCGTTTTTGCCCGATGTATAGGCATATTGCTGAATCGGTCGGATGGCATTACTGAGCAATCTGTTTTTCCAACTTTTGAGTTGAGGGTTGGTCCAGTCGCCATAAATTCTTTTGATGGTGGGATTACCATATTTAGTAATTTCCTCCATCATTTCTTTAAGGTAGGAGGCAGGGATATTGTCTCCATCAATTAGTACTGCAAATTTACGTTCTTGTTGCATTGTTAGCTTCTTTAACTTTTGAGTGCTTGGCGGATATGATTTAGGTGGTGTTCGTTGTGCCAGCCAATTTTTTGAAATGCTTCTCCCAGCGTTCTTTTACCTGTTTTGCTGTGAATAAAGCTTTGATCTTTTTTGCGGTCGTAATGTTGGTCTAATAAATAAATAACCGAACGTCGTAAGGATTGAAAAATATCCTTACTGATGTCTAGAGGAACTTGTTGATAATTGAGTTCCTGGCACCACAAATCTTGGTCAAAGGTCCATAAGACCTGAATAGGACCCCCTATGATGCGTTTTAAACGCTCGTGTAAAACGGTTTCTGAATCGGCAAGATGATGTAGTATCTGTTGTATTGTCCATTTGCCGGGAGCATAGCTTTTTTGTAAATTATCTTTTGATAAATCAAAATATTGTAGGGTCGTCTGTAAACTTCTTTCGAGCTGTTTTTTGATGTCTTTTTTTAGCATAAAAAAAAATTAAAATAATGCAGTAGTTTAGTTCTGTCTAAAGTAAACAAAACAAGTTGTAAAACCTTTTTTTACAACTTGTTTTAACAAATTTTTTGAATCGTGCAGTCTAGGTGCTTATCAAATACCTATGTACCTTGCTACTGCTTATTTTGAATCGCTGCTTGCCCCCATTTTTTCTAGTATTTTATAATCATTTTGAATGGATAATATCAACAAACAGGTAGCGGTGCAAAATGCAGGACTTGTGATACAATGATGCCCATTCCAACTTCCATTTTCATTTTGAATTGCCATCATTTTTCCACTAATATTTTGAAACCACGTTTTCCAGCTTACATCTTTGTTCAAAATCAGGGATTCGCCCGTCTGCAAAAAACTGATAAATTCTTCACCACCATTGTTGCCAAACCCATTCATAATATCTTTGCGCTGTGCATTTTTTTTGGCAGATTCATACACTTTATAGGCCGTATTCAACCGTTGAGACCTTGCTGTTGAATACCCCATTTTTTCAAGATTCTGAACACTGATTGTGGCTTTTTTATCGATTAATCCCTCTTTTTTTGCTTTTTCAAAATGTTCGCGGATGCTTCGAGCTTCTTTGGCTGCACCGCGTACCGAACTCGACATAGAATACAATAAAATTCCTGCACCATCATCGGTTTTAGCTCGACCTGTTTTGCTATCATAATTAGATTTTTGGTAGTTTCTAGCTTGTTCGAGTTTGCTAGTATTGACCGATGCACCCGCCATTTCGGCGGCTTCGAGTGCTGCTGTAGACATCGATGATTGCAAAACACCGGCCCAACTTCCGCCACTTGTTTTTCCTTTTTCATCCATAGCCCCCTGTATCTTTTCGACGCATATTTTAAGTGCTTTTGAAATGTTCTGATATTTCGGATGGTTTTTGCCGGTTTTTTCTTTCAGGTTGGATAAAAACTGTGCACTAATAACGGCATCGATGTGTTGTCCTAATTTTACTTGTATTTGTGTTCCACGGTTTTGCGTAATGTAGGCCTTACTTTTGTTTTGGTCAATGGTTTTAATCAAATAATCACACAAATCATTTAAGGCCGCTCGTTGTTCCCCCGAATTCAAGGTGTTTTTATTTCTAATCAATGCCAATCCTACCATAGCAGAGGTCGCAGGGTCGGTCTGTACAGCATGTGGGTCTATTATTCCTTGCCTAGAACTTAAGCCGGCACCCCAACCGCCGTTTTCTTGCTGTGCCTTTAGTACCCAAGCTATGCCATCGTCTAACGATTTTGTGAGGCTTTCGGGGTTTTTAAACGAAGGATATCCACTATTGTCTTCTTCTTTAAATATAGATTTAAAAATACAAGCTTTTTGAATTTTAAGGTTCTGCTTGTGTTGACCGTTTTTTGTGCAGGTAGTAGATGTACAACAGTTTGAACTAGTTTTTGTGGGGGGGGCATCTAGTTTGGGCTTTAGCGCAAGGCAAGTGATGGCAATCAATAGTATTGCCAAAGCTAGGGTCGGTTTTCTTTTTAGTAAGCTTGTCATAATGATAGGTTTTATAAAAATGATTAAGTAGTAATGTACAATTCGATAGATGCGGTGAAAAGCTTTAGTGGTGTCTTCCTAATCGTTAATTATTGTTAAATTTTAAGATTATATTAGG
This sequence comes from uncultured Aureispira sp., assembly GCA_905480485.1. Lineage (GTDB taxonomy): Bacteria > Bacteroidota > Bacteroidia > Chitinophagales > Saprospiraceae > Aureispira. The sequence continues at coordinate 21,250 of CAJQQM010000193.1, read as the reverse complement.
TAGAAGTGCCGTAGGGCTACCACATTGCCCTGCCAAGGTTAGGACTTTGCTAAATAGCGTCTCGATGCTTTCAGTTTCGTTTAAATTTGATTAATTTTGATGCTTTAACCAACAGTAAGAAACCATCGGAATGTCTCCTGCACGCTCAAAATCAATCAAAGGACTTATTACCCTCAGTGGTCTAATTGGTATGCTATTGATTACTAATTATGGTCAGGCACAAATAAGTAGTCCTCAAATGGATAATAATGCAGCAAAAGATAGTTCAAGAATTCAAATTTTGCACATCAGCAAATTAAGAGAACGGAGTACATCTGCTGGAATATTTAGAGATTTGGAAGGGGAGGTGCACCTGCGTCAAAAAAACATGGATTTGTGGTGCGACAAGGGATTTATCAAACCCAATAAGCAAGTTGAAGCAAGCGGGAAAGTACATCTACAGCAAGAAGACAGTATTCATGTATACAGCGACACGCTTTATTACGATGGTTTTACTAGAATAGCGCAACTGCATCAAAATGTACGATTGGTCGATACCAACATGGTTTTGTATACCGATTTACTCAATTATGATTTGAATACCAAACGTGCTGTTTTCCCTAATTTTACCCAAATCCGAAGTGATTCGACCCTCATGACAAGTAAACGTGGTTTTTACGAGGTCAAGCGTCACCGAGCACATTTTGAAGATTCTGTGCGCATCGAAAATCCTAATTTTAGCCTCAAAACAGATTCTTTGGATTATGACACACAGACTGAAATCGCTTATTTTTTGGGCCCTACTACCGTAAATAATCCTGACAAAAGGGTTTATTGCGAAGATGGTTATTATGACACCAAGCGCAACTATGCAGCGTTGTACCAAAATGCCCAATTTGAAAATTATGAAGCCGGCAAACAAGAAACAGCTAGAGGAGATACCATTTTGTACGATGGTGAAAAAGATAATTATTTTTTAATTGGGAATGCTTTTTATCAAAATGAAACACAAGAAGTATATGCCGATACAATATATATAGACAACAAGCAGCAAGCGTTTTCTTTTATGGGGAATCCAAAATTTGTTAGCAGAGACAGCACCGAGGGGCAATCAATCAATGCTGTCTATTCATATTATGATGACAAAAGTAAAACGATGGTTTTTAGAGAACGCGTTCGAATTCGGCAAGAAAGTCAATTGATCGCCTGTGATAGCTTAGATTATAATACCGAAACCAAAGAAGGTTGGGCACAAGGGGCCGTTGTATGGGACGACACGGCTGCAAAAGTACAAATTAGATGCGAAGAAGCATTTTATAACGATTCTACAAAATTTCTATTGGCGCATCGACAGCCCGTCTTGCGGACAATCATTGATGCCGATACCCTTTGGTTGCGTGCCGATACTTTGTGGTCTTATCCTGACAGTAGTTCGACTGAAAATCGAAACATCAAGGCCTATCATCAAGTTCTTATTTATAAGTCAGATTTGCAAGTGCGTTGTGACTCTTTGCATTACAATGGCTCAGATTCCACTTTTAGGTTTTTTCAAAAGCCCATTTTATGGGTAGATGGCACACAATTTATCGCCGACACCATAGATATTCAACTACGTGAAAATCAAATTTATCAGCTTAGACTATTTGAAAATTCATTTATTGTCAATACCAACGACTCTGTTTATTTTAATCAAATCAAAGGGAGAAATGTCATCAGTTTTTTCGAAGAAGGGCAACTCGATAGGATGACGGTTTTCGAAACAGGAGAAACCGTTTATTACGCCGTTGATGATAACAATCAATACATTGGAGTCAATGATGTTGATTGTCAAGATATGCATCTTTTTTTCGAAGATAAGTCGGTTCGAAGTATCCGTTTTGAAGTGACTCCTTCCGCTGTTTTTTATCCCATGCATCAAGTGAATCATTTGAGCTTACAATTACCGGGCTTTCAGTGGCTAGATAGTCTTTCGATTCGTTCTAAAGACGAGCTTATTAATTTCAGAACTACAACAAAAGTGATTGATTCTTTGACAATCAGCAAGGACAGCACCATCAAACTTCCTATTAAAGATACCTCTTCCCTCAACGATAACAATCCTTTGCCACTACGGGATACTCCTGCCTCGACGTCTAAACCGAGGACTAACAAAGCCCTTAAGGAAGATTAACTTAAACATAAAAACAGCTGCTAAGCAGAAGGCTACGTACAAGAATACTGAAGTTTTGTATTTTATTAGAGTCTTTAAGCTAGGAAGCACTTGTACCTTTTGTAATTTTTCGTGAATATTTGTTCAAAAGAGGGCTTTTGCTTACATTTAAGTCATTCATATATCAATCTCTAACACTATGCACACAGCACCCGATTCTAATGAACATTTGTCTAAAGGCATTGATTTGTCAGCTACCTCCTTAGACCCTTCTTCATTTTCTTTTCTCGATATGAGTATGTTGCAGGTAGCCGCCGCACAAATTGCCGAAAAGTTGCTGACAAAATTGTGCGAGGGGCCTACTACGGTAGCGGCTTCGATTCCTTTGATGATACAGGAAGGGGCCTTGCCAGAAAGGGTTGGACAACTTAGAAGTATTCAGCTTAAACTAGAAGATTTATATCAGTCGGAAGTACCCCTATATTTGGGCTATCCGATTGTAAATCTAGATAACGAACATGGCCAATTGAGTCATTGTCCTGTCTTTATTTGGCCGGTTGTGCTAGAATTAATGCCCGACAGAAGTCGGTTTTGGAAAATATCCTGTCAAGTTGCGGAACCGCCAAAAATACATCCTCTTTTAGAGAAACAACTTGCCAAAGTAATCGCTGAAGATGCATCCCTTCCTTCCTTAAAGTCAGGCTATGATGCTACGCTTTTATCCGATATTTGCAATCAAGTGGCTACGCTGTTGAATTTAAAAGTAGAGTCTACAAAGCTGATTCGTCCCTATGATGTACAAGATTACTTAATCCTGAACCGCGTTTCAAAGGCGTTTTTGCTTGGTGGATTTGTTCAAGAAGACCTTGAAACCCTAGAGTTGCCCTTAAAAGAAACAAATGACGCTACGGAAGAGACCAAGGCATGGCGTTTTGCCTGCGCTGCATTACGGATTAATTCAGCACAAAATAAAGCGATAGAAGCACTCTTCAACGGCAATCATCTCAGCTTGCAGGGGCCTTCTTTAAGCGGGAAAACGCAAGTGGTATCGGCATCAATTCCAGCTTTATTAAGCGAGGGCAAAACGCTATTATATCTTGTTGATGATCAAGCTCAGGGGCAAATGTTCCTGCATACACTCAAGGGTTTAGGTTTGCATCATCTAGGCTGCTTAACAATGCATGCCGACTTGCAAGATAATAAGGCTATACTAGACTTTTTATCTAATCTAAAACAACAATCAAAGAAAAAAGTAGCGTTTGATGCGCTTGATTTTCAAAAAAACTGGCATCAATTACTAAATTTACATCAACGTCTAGAATTGGCCTTTGATGCAGTCAAAATGGAGTCCTTAGCCAATTATCATTGGTCTGATTTAGTGGGGCAATACTTAAAAGCGAATCACAAGAGTAATCAAGCTATACTACAAGCGGCTTTATCCAAAGATTCTTTTGAGTTTAGTTCAGAAGAATACCATCAAATTGCCTTAGATTTAAAAGAGCATTATCCACATTTTAAAGCAATAAAATCTTTAAATCATCCACTTCAATCTGTTCATCAACGCTTTTTTGAAGGCAAAGAATCTTATGAACTATTGCGTGAGGAACTCAAAGTTAAGCTCCATTTATACCAACATAAATTTAGAAGCCTATACCAACAAATTGTTGCGCTTAAAGAAGCCCATAAAAGTTGCTTTTATTTTCAACTAATCGATTTTGCTCATCGGGTAGTCGACCGTATCGATCAATTAATCAATCGCATTCAATTTTATCAACAGTTATACGGGGATGATTTTGATAAACAAGGCAATTGGCAAGATGCAAAACTGAAGTTATTAGCGCTGTTTTCTAAAAAGTTTGCTGCCTTAAGATTCGCCAAAAAAGAACTTAGTGCATCTTGTGAATCTTTGCAGCTTCTACTCGAAAAGCAGCGGTTCAAATCGGTAAAAGTACCTGTTTTTGCAGAAGCAAAACGGATGCGTATCTTACTAAAAATGCTAAAAGATTTTAGGGAATTGATCGTCTCTAAAATAGACAATACGATCCCTGAAAATCAAACGGATGCATTCTTAATACCATCAGAATCGATGCAAACTGATTCTAAAGAGGCATTCGAATTATTGTATTCAAAATGCCGTCAAGCATTTAAACAATTCAATCAAGATAAGTGGCAAAACAAGACCATTGACTGGGAAAACAGTATCGAAGAAGACTACCTAATGATTCTTCGGGCTAAGCTAGAAGAATTGGAGGTTATGGAAGAAAGATGGGATGAATTTAAAGCCTTTTATAACTGGAAATCATCCTGGTTGGCGCTCAAAGCACCCACAAAACAACTGATTGAGGCCTTTATTCAAATGCGATTAGACAATTGGGACGCTGCCTTTCGTGCTTGGTATCTTTATCAGGTTATTCATGATTATTACAGAGGGCAGTTGCCGGCTATGAAACTTCGCTTTTCAGATGCCTTCGAAACCTATATTCAATGTTTAGAATCGGTTCAACAACAGCTTGTAGCCCAAGCGAACACCCACTATTTTGAGCAAATTAAACAAACGCTCAAACAACTAAAAAAAGAAAAAGCCTTGGCCCTTTCTAAAGTGAAGAAAGTATTTGAAGATAAAGCGCTTAGTGAACTATTGAAATGGTTGGGTAAAGACCACATTACAACGGTGTTTCCGATTGTAGTTGCACATCCTGAAAGCCTAGATTCCTTATCTGCTTTGGGTTTAGAGTTTGATCTTATGGTATTTGATCTTCGCGATTCAAAGCTATTAAAGCTTGCTAAAAATTTTGGAGCGATGGCCCCACAACATGTAACTTGTCGGAACAAAGAGGATCAAATGATGAAGAACGAGTTCAACGGTTCAGCAGCGACAATATCAGAACAAAATGCGATTCAAATTGATTTAAAACCCTTGCCTAAGCTTGATAAAGATGATTTTTCTTATACGGTCGGTACAGCCCTGAGATTGCATCAGGGTATTTTTAGTTATTTGCAAGATTTTGTAGATCCTGAAAGAGTTGTCTTTAGTGCAACTATACAAGGGCTTAGCTTTGATATAGTCGTGCTTGCTGCAGATGAAAGTAGCGACAAAAAACCATTTGTTATTGTATGTGACAGAGGTATTCATTTAGACCAATCTTTGGATATTCAAGGAGCTTCTGATCGCTTATCGATGCTTCAAAACACTGGCTATGCTTATTATTTGTTGTCCACCGACCTTTGGTGGAAAGATACTGATAGGGCTTTGCAACAGCTTTTAGTACCTTTTTTAGCTTGGGATTCTAAATAAATCTTGCCTGGAAAATATGTGCGTCAGCTGCGCATAGAACTCGTTTATTGATGGCTACGAATAATATAAGTTGCTTTTTTAGGCGAATATTGTATATTATGAATTTTAGAGGGCTTTTGGGTTAGCTCGATCTCAACAGTACTTTGATTAAATACATTAATAGGGCCAAAGTTGGCAACGGCTTTAAAATCTTCTGGTTTGAGGCTTTTGTAGTCACTGAGTCCAACGCTACAGCTCAGCTCAATTTTTTTTGGAATAATTACCAAAAGTAAGCTGTCAGGGGCATCTAGGATATCGATGGGAATGGCTAATTTTTTTTCGGTTACTTCTTCTACTTTGGCTCTGTATCGAATGCTATTGGTTGAGCATTTAATGGTGGCATTTGGGTGTGCTACTAAGGATAATTCTACATCAATATCTTTCGAAACAGCTTCTGCGGGAATAAACACATTGGTTTTCCACTGATTAATGTTTCTGATAACAGAGGCGGGGCCTTCTATTTCGATGCTGCTAGGTTGCAGCAGAACAGTATCGGCAAATTGATGTAAGGGGGCTAGGCGAATTTGTTGGTCTAATAGAACCGGAATAATTTTCCTCGCTTTGTTTTCGGTCTGAATCTGTAGGTTTTCTGGAACAATATTTAAGATACTTGCATCCGGAACAAGATCGATGATTTTATTGGTAAGACTAATACTCGAAATGGTGCGAATTTCGTTTTCTAGCACCTCTATTTCAACGACTCTTTTTTGGGAAGAAAATACATAGCCAAGTAATTCCCATCCTTTGGCTTCAATAAAAACTTCAAGCTCAAGGGCAGGCGGATAAGTAAATACCTTGCCTTCAGGAACTAAGTAATCTACCTGTACTTTAATAGAGTCTTTGTAGCTGTAAGAAAGCTTAGTAATTAACCAAAAGATAAACGCAATGACAACACATAGAATGCGTATCGTTCGGTCTTGCTTTAGGAGTAAACGTAGATTCTGAAGATTAAGCTTTTGCCTTGGATTTATCTTTTTCGGCGCTTTCTGTGCCATAAACAGCTTGGGTTAATTCTAAAGAAATAGAACTTCTTTGGAGCGTAACTACTGTTTTGGGTGCAATAAGAACGGTAGCTTGTTGTTCTTCCAAGTCGGTTATGGTACCGTGTAATCCACCGTGGGTAATTACTTTAGAACCTTTCTTTAAAGTTTCAGTAAAACTTTTTTGTTTTTGTTGTTCTTTTTGCTGCGGACGTATGATAAAGAAATAAAAGACCAAAAGACCCGCTAACATAAAGGGCCAAAATAATGGACTCGGTCCGTTTGCGATTTCTGGATTGTCAAATAGGAAAATAATGTTTGTCATGATGCGGACTTCAAAAAGCTAGTATGGTAATTAATTTTATAAATGCTTGCTACAAATATACGTTATTTATTTACTATCCAAAGCAATCGCTAAATCTAAATTGTTTCGAGCAACGGCTATTTGGGCAGCTGTACTACCTTTTGCAAACTGCTGGGTAGCTTCTAGGCTTTTAATCAAGGGGTTGGCTCCTCTTGATAGTAGCAAGTGAAGCATAGGGACCGTACCCGCAGCATCAGCAAGATAGTGCAAAACTGTCCAACCCTTGCTGTCTTTGTGGTGAATCTCCTCTGCGGTGGCAGCATTCAAGTATACCCTTAAGCCATCTAATCGTCCAGAACAGGCAAGAAGATGCAAGGCTGAGATTTGCCCATAGCTAGGGTTCAAACGACGTTGATGTTTCAAAATTGCTGCCAAAATTGTACCCTCGCCTATAATACAGGCCATGTGTAAAGGACTTAGTCCTTTACTATTTGCATCGAAGTTTAGGGCTGTTTTTTTTATTAAATAATACAGCAGATTTAATTGTTTTAGATAGTCGATTTGTTTTTTGGGAAACCAATTTTGAGTAAAATATTTTTTTTGAGCGGTCCGACTCAAGGCTTTGTTTGATACGGAGGCTATCGTTGGAATTATATAGAAGCAAGCACGTTGAATGCTATAGGTGCATCTTTTTGAACCCTCCCTTATTTGGTGTTCCCAATGATCAATTTGTAGTTGGTGTAGGGCGATAAGTGCCAACAAAAAAGGGCTGTTCTGAGCATTGTTTTTTAGTAAATAAGCCGGCTGAGAAAGATCAATAGCCCGTAAAACATTAAGCTGTGCATGTTGGCAAGCTAGGCCTATTGCTGTATTTCCCTGGTGGTTTTGCAGGGCTATATTAGCGCCTGAATCAAGCAGCTTTAACACAATTTTTGTATGGCCTGCTGCAGCGGCAAGATGCAAGGGACTGTCAGCGTTATTGTTCATTGACCCAATTGCTGCCCCTGCTTTGATGAGACGATTACAAACAGCTAAATGACCTTCATGTGCAGCGTAGTGCAGTGGGCTATTTCCTTCCTTATCTTGTAGTTGTACAGAAGCACCTGCGCCTAGCAGCAGTACAACAGCAGTACAGTGTCCTAATGCTGCCGCTGTGTGCAAAGGGCTTTTTTCGTTAATTAAAGCATCAACAGTTGCAGAAAGCTGCAACAGTTTGGGTATTTCTTGCAAATTATTTGTTTCGATTGCCCGATGTAGTGCTTTGATAATGGCTGTTTGGTTCATGCTCAAGAAATACAAGATAAAATAAATAATCAGGTACCTTTTACAGGGATTAAAACCAGATCTGATTGACTCAAACTGAGTTGAGAAAACAAAGTGTAGTAGGAGGCACAGTAACTACGAACCTTGTTCGCGTCTAAACTTATCTGACTTAGCCTTCTCTTCTGATTTTGGGTTGTTCGCAACAGCACCTACGATACGAATAGTGGTTTTGTTGGGAATTGTATTAGCCGATACGGTAACGGTTTTGTCTTGTTCGCCTTGTTTGCCTTTGCTGTTAAATTTTACTTTTATTTCACCTCCCTTGCCAGGCAAGATAGGTTCGCGAGGCCATTCGGGTACGGTACAACCACAACTCCCTTGCGCAAGATTAATTATCAAAGGATTTTTACCTGTATTCTTAAACTTAAAAATATGTTCAACGACATCGCCCTCGATCAGGTCGCCAAAATCAAATACTTCTTCTTCAAAAGAAATTTTAGCAGCATTATCTGGTGAAATTGCTTCGTCAGCTGTAATAGGGTTGGTGATAAGTGAAGAATTGGTAACGATATCTAGGCGTTCTATCTCCTCAGCAGTCGGAACTTCTGTAGAAATTTCGTCAGTTTGGTTGCAAGCAGCCAAGATAGCAGATAAACAGAACAGCAGGTATATTTTTTTCATAATCATAGTATTTAATCGTTGATACTTGGCTTTACAGTGGCATTTTTTTTGAATTCGAGCAGCCAATTAAGACCGGCAGATATCACAAAATTATCTTTTTGAATAAGTAACGATTTTCTGTACTCGAATTGTGCTTGTAAGTATAACAATTCTGTTAATTTAATGTTCAGCCCAAGTCCAAGGGGTATTTGTACATCAAAATTTCCAGTGTGAACGGAAAGGTATTTAAATCCTATTCCTGCCAGGAAATAAGGCGCAATAAAAAATGTTTCTTTCAGAATATAGTTGTTATTAAATTTGTATTGAGCGATAATATCCGCACCCAAAAAAAACTCTTGATTGATACGATTTACACAGGGTTGACACAAGCTATCGTCAAAGCTTCTGTGGTGGGCATCGATACTTCCAATTCTGAGCGGTAAGCCAAGGTTTAGGGAACTGTTTATCGACCTAAAATAAGCTATTTCGCCCGCGTAATTCACATCATCAGGATGCAAAATACGATCGGGGTTATTGTTGTTTTGAAAGTAAGGGTCTAGGGTATTGTAATCCGACAACACAAATTTGTAGGTCAATGCATTAGGATGTTCAGTAGTTTGCCCTACAACAGCACCCCAATAGCTACACAAAAAGATCCATATTAAGAAGGCTTTGTCCATGATTGCAAATAGTTTTCGAATTCGAATTGATTTAATTTTCTTTCAAGCCCCTTCCTTCTTTATTAATGAGCCCCTTTTCGATTAAGTCTTTCATTAGCCTATCGAGAATACCATTAATGAAACGCTTGCTTTTGTCGGTACTATAATCTTTGGCCAAACCAACATATTCATTGATCGTGACTTTGGTTGGAATTGAATTGAAATACATAAATTCGCAGACCCCAAGCTTGAGCAATAACATATCCATGACAGCGACTCGGTCTTCTTTCCAGTTTTTGAGTTTTTCGACAATCATCGGTTGAAGTTCATCGTTGTTCCGAATCGAATTATACAACAATTCTTTTCCAAAGTCGTGTACAAACTCTTCGTTTGGAAGTTGTTCTTCAAAAAAGTCCTCGTTTTCTTCGGCCATACGAATCGATCGTTTTATGGCGCCGAATACCAAGGATTGGTCATCTTCAGAGGTAGAAGAAATATCCTCAAGGTGATCGAGAAAAAACTCTTGGCTAAGCATGGTTTTGTACAAGTTGACCAAGCAATATTGATGTTCCTTGTTTGGGACAGGGTCCATCTGTTGATAACTTTGATGGTATTCCTGTTTGACAAAATTCTGGTAGAGTCGGCGCACCAAATCTGTATCTATTTTAGAGGCTAGTTTCTCTTTTTTGACACGATAAAGGAAGGATTCGTTTTCGCGAATAGACTTTAGGATAGGGTTGTCAAATAGTTTTAAGCTGGCGTTTTTATCTTCTTCTGTCGGACGGAATTTACGCGATTTAATATCAAAATCAACCTTGGAGTAATCGGCTACTTTTAATAGATAATATACGTTTAACAAATACAGTCGATAACTTTCTTTAACAGAATTTAAGTATTCTGTTTCTGCGTATTTAGGATCTTTATGTTCACTGACCGTGTAGGCATAGAGTGTTTGTAAAACCTTGATGCGAATATTATGACGACTGAGCATAATTGAATGTATAGATGAAAGAACTAATAGAGTTTTGTATGCAACAAATGTACAAAAAATTAAAAATGAATTGCCATATCCCTTTCTTTTTTTTTAATCATGATTAAATTTGAACATTATTCATTTGAACAAGCCAATTATAGATGAAAAACGTACCCAAAGATCTTTTGTATAGCACTTTTTTTACCATTCGAACCTACGAAATAGATCGGCAGAAAAAAGCTACTGTAACCACCTTAGTTAACCTTATGCAGGAAGCCGCTATGCAAAATGTCATTGAATTGAAAGTATCCCTTTGGGATTTGCAAGATACTGGTGTTTCATGGGTTTTAATGCGCAAAAATTTACAGGTAAGCAGACTGCCAAATTTGGGAGAAACTATACGAATCGTGACACATCCTTCTGGTTTTGAAAGAATTTACACCCACCGCGATTATTTAGTTTTTGATGAAAAAGATCAATTAATTGCGCAATCTTCTTCGACGTGGTTATTAATGAACATGCACAAAAGACGGGTGGCGCGTATCCCCGAGGCTATCCGAGAAAAGGGTCAATTTGATACTTCCGGTTGTTTGCCGAGGGCCAAAGCTAAATTAGCGACACTGACTGCCGTTGATTGCGAAAAAGCATTTGAAGTACAATGGCATGATTTAGATTTTAATGAGCATCTGAATAATGTCAGGTATATGCAATGGTTGTTTGAAACTGTCGATTACTATGTACAGCATAAGGGTGCCCTTGTATCAATGGATATACTATATAAGGCTGAATGTGCCTGGAAAGAAGTGGTAGTGGTACAGACACAGGCGCATGCTGAAGGCAACTATTTACATCGATTGATGCGCCAATCAGATGGGGCAATTATAGCAGAAGCACAGACGACTTGGCGGGCATTTTAAATAGCGTATTTTGATCAATTCATCAATTCAAGATAAGCTTCGTTTACTTGTTCTTAGCTAAGGAGTCAAAAAATGGAACATTCCTACGCTCAAACTATATGGAACAAAACAGTTGTACAGAAAAGCATAAAAATACGACCGCTTTAAATTAACACTGCCTTTAAGAACTTATAAGGTCTGATTTCAAGGGCTTATTGAAGCTACAATGATCTTGATGACCTATAGGCAAACAGCCATTGTACTAAATAGAACGTTTTGATCTTTTTAAGTGGTCAATAGGGACTAACGCAGGATGCTATCACAAGGGCTACAATAGCGCCAATGTTTTTATAATCAATCGAATAAAAGGAGCCTAAATATTGTGTTTTGAATAGTAATCCTAGTATTTTACATCCCCTAAATCAAATACGCTTTTTGATTTATCTTATTAGCGAATCCAATTTTAATAGTCTAGTATGTTGCTCAATAAAAAATTACCTATTTTATTTGTCCTCAATAAAATAAAATTAGATATTACTTATGTGCTGATTATAGCCATTTTGGTCGATTGTTTTACCTATTTCTACGGCGAGTATATGCCTAATGTACCCTTACCTAAAATGCCAATATCTATTCCTGCTTTTATGGGTACTGCTATATCTATTTTGTTATCCTTCAAATTAGGTCAATCTTACGACCGTTGGTGGGAAGCCCGAAAAATATGGGGGGCTATTGTCAATGATTCCCGAACCTTTGTGCTTCAGTTGCAGGGATTAGTACAAACACAACAAGATGTAATCCAAAAAATTGCACATCGACAAATTGCTTGGTGTTATTATTTGTGTTTTGGGCTGCGGGGTAAAGTCGTTAAAAATATATCTAAAGATCTCTTGACACAAGAAGAATTAGAATCTATTGAAAGTCATAGTAACAAGCCCTTGGCCTTATTGCAATTGCACAACAAGGACTTGGCAGATTTGCGTCATAACAAAGCAATCGATGTATTCGAACACATTCGACTCGATGAAACAGTCGAACGTTTTTGTGCTTCTATGGGCAAAGCCGAACGGATCAACAATACCGTGTTTCCGGTTACCTACCGACTATATTTACACTTTATTATCTACATTTTTTTGGTGACTTTATCTTTTGCATTGGTCGGTGTTAGCGCCTATTTTAAGCTGCCTTTATTGCTATTAATTTCTACGGCTTTTTTTTTATTAGAAAAAACAGCCACCTATATTCAAGACCCTTTCAACGATTTGCCTACCGATACCCCTATGATGGCAATATCAAGAACGATTGAAATAAATTTACGACAGCTTTTGGCGGAAGAAGAAGAAGCGATACCTCCTAAATATCCAACCGGAGAATATTACGTGATGTAAGCTATAAATCTAAAAAAAGCAAACAATATTTTTATTGTTCGCTTTTTTTAGATTATTTCAAAACGGTTAGTAATTGTGTATGTCGCTCCCCATTTTGAGTGCTAATTTGTATGCAGTACATACCCTTCGGTAAATTAGAAGTAGACAGCTGAAAATCGTGCGCCTGAATGTTTTCAGTGGCTTGTATAATTTGACCGGCGGCATTGAATAGGGTGATGCGGCTTATGAGTTGTTCGTTCAACTTAATGTTGAGCAAGTTGACAACAGGATTGGGGAAAACAAGAACATTTTTTTGCGAATGAACTTCATTAATATTTGTTGATATACTACAGTTGTTAAGTTGTCTAGCCAAAAACTCATTGCCTGTTTCATTAAAAGTATTATTAATATTTAGGGCGGCAATATCCCCTTTTACCTCCTGTATATTGGCATTAATAGCTGTGTTGTAAATTGCCCTAGAATGAAAGGGATGATGCATTAAATCGTCACTAGGATGCACGGCTTGCGAATTACTGAAAATATACAAAGGTGGGTCATCACTGCTTAAATGGTAAAGCATATCTACATCTTGGCGGTACTGCAATAGTGCCGAATCGTACAGGATATGATAGGTAGAATCGACTCCTCCATAAAAATTTGCATAACGATCGAAGCCAAGTAGGGCTTGCATACTGTCGAGGGTGTAATGATTGCCCTGCCCATCAAAATTATGATATATTTCGGTTTCCCAGCGATACAAATCGTAGGTAGATTGACTGCCTCGAATAAAAGCAGCACAAACACGCGTCGACATTTGGTCTACAGGGTTGCTAGCATTAGGGTCGGCCATATTATCGCGGCTTGCTAACCAAAGGGATGTTCCAGCACCTGCAGAGCCCCCTGAGACAGCAAATTTTTGAGGGTTAAGGTGTAAGTCTTGAGCATAATACCGCATAAATTGTAAGGCTTTTTTGGAATCTCCCATGCATTTTTTGACACCAACTGAATCAATAGGGCCACTAGTAGGTAATAAGCGATAACCAATACACGCAAAAGCAATCCCTTGTTCCAAAAAATATTTGGCGCTCAGCTGTACGTCAGCACTCGCATAAATAAGATCTCTGGAACCTGCCAAAAAACCTCCTCCATGAATGTAAACGACCAAGGGGTAGGGGCCTGTTGTATCGGGCAATAACAAATGAAAAGCCTGCATAGTACTGTCTTTGCTGTCGTATACAATATCGGTGGCAATCACTGGGTTAGGGCTCAAAATTCCAAAGCTTGAAGGGATAGGGGCAAAACTTGGATTGATTTGCGCCCATGAAATGGAGCCAATAAAACAATAAATTGAAAGAATAAATATAGTTCTCATGTATTATGGTGGTTTGTTTAGTTTACTAACTAAAAATAGGAATATCCGCTAAAAATAAAAAAATAAATTTGTAAGACCAGTTGATTGCGAATTCTAAATTTAGACTCTAAATTATGAAAAGGTTTAATTCTAGGATAATTTAAATTTATCGATGAACAAAATGCTGGCATCAATAAACCATAAATAGGGGGCAAGGTAATTTATTTCAAAAATTCAATTAAGTTTTCAATCGGCCGACCGATAACCGCTTTGTCTCCTTTGATAATAATAGGGCGTTGTATTAGCTTGGGCTGTGCTATCATAATCTTAATCCATTCGTTTTGATGGTGCTTTTTGTCTTTAAAATTTTCTTTGTAAATCGATTCGTTTTTGCGAAGTAGCTGTTCGGCATTTATGCCGAGTCGGTCGAGGGTAGATTGAATCAATTCAGGCGATAAGGTCTGTTTCATGTATTCGATTATTTCGAATGCATGACCACTTTCTTGTAGTATTTTTAGGCATGTCCTACTTTTACCACATCTAGGATTATGAAAAATTTGTATTAGCATAAATAAATGTATTGTGGTGGTTATTCGGTGGTATCCTTTAGGGTAGCATCTTTGCTAAACAAGATGTTCATCCGATGTTCGTACATGTTAGTGAGTTTCATTAATTTCTTAGATAAAATATCGCTGTGCTGAAGCATCATTTCGATGTCAGATACCCCACCAAGTGTGCAAGCTTTTGACATCCAATCCCATTCAACAATACAACTTTCAAGCAGTTTGTTCATCGGAAGCGTATTGAGTTGTGATGCCTTTAGTTCCTTAAATTTAGGGTTAAAATCTGCCACGCATTCATCTAATTGTTGCAGACTATTTTCTTTTTCAAGGTCGAGTACTTTGAGCATGAAAAACAAGGCAATACGTTGAGAATAGATGCGTAAATGGCTTGATACATGTATTTGATAAATAATATCTTTGTTGGATGCTAATTTTAATCCATTTTGGTGCGAAAGAGCTTGATAAGCAGGTATTTGATTGGCAAAATCTTCAATCGAAGCTGTTACTTTTTCGTAGGCATGCATGAGTATTTCGGACTGTTCAATCACTTGATGCATATGTTCGGTTGTTTTTTTTGTACTATCTCGTACGAGCTTTCTGAAACTTATCCAAGCAGGTCCTGCTTCTGCTAATGCTTTTTGGATGGCTCCGTTTTGGGCTGTTTCCCACAAATAAAACTGATTTTGTTCAAATTGTTTGATAAGTGCTACAAGCGCTTGCGGGTGCAAGTCATTTTGATGGTAGGTATAGGCTATATAGGCTTTCGCAATTTTTTGACTAATCATCGCCTGTGCCCAAGCATCATTGAGTGCATCACTGATAGAAAGCTTTATTTTAAGTTGTTGGTATATCGATACAATTGTTCTGTTAGCCCTTTCAATCCGCTGCGCACTTTGATGCATATGGCCAACATAAGTTTGGTCTTTATCTACAAAAACCAGATGTTTTCGAATTGCTTCCCAATGTTGTTGAATTTGCTGCAGATAAAGCTGTATCTTTTCAGAACTAATCTTAGCGGTTGTGAGTCTTCTTATTATCCTGTTAAATATTTGTTGCGCTTCATCTAATTTATGACCACTTACAGTAGGGTCGATGCCTTGTTTTTCGGCCAAATAATAGAGCATAATACGATACATCAAGATGGATATATTTCGGTTGTCTTGCAGCGCAGCATTTATTCTTATTTCGGTTTTATGCGCTTTGATCGAGCGTTTTTCTTGGGCATAGTTTTGGTATTCCTGGTACAAAAGATTGGTAGCTTCCAAAATTTCGGCCGATAGTTTAAGCAGCTTAGAGGCCCCTTCTTTATGAATTGTCCAATTGGCAATAGTTTTATATTCCTGCCAAATACTTCTAACTTTTTGAATTTTGGCTTTGATCGCATCATTAGGTACAAAGCGACCTAATTCATGCATATTTTCATCAAAAGTCTGTATTACGGCATCTCTTTCTTGATAAAAGCTAGGCTCTTTGATGTTGTTACACAAAGAAACATATACTTTGGCTAAATGCTGTGAAAGCGCAGGAAGTTCAGCACTTTTTTCGATCGCCCGATCGAGCGAAGGCGTTGCAGCACTTACGACCAAACAGTTAAATAAGCTCAAACAACTCAGTTGGAGATAGAAAGCTACTTTATGAAACATATATTATTGAAAATTATGTTAAAATATACCTGACAAAAAATGATTGTTATGTGGGGGACACATGTAGACGATTAAAATAAATGAGGAATGACCATAATACAATTTTTTGTTTAATTATAAAAATTGATATACGATTAAATTCTATTGGATAAACATGGTTAAGAATAATTTATAAACATTCTAATATTTAGATAGGGGGTAGACTGTTTTTTTAGTAGACTTTTGATTATCTTGTAAGCACAACAAATTTTATATTTAGATGCTCCGCAAAACAGTTATTGGCCGACAAGAGAAAGTTGATTTTCCATTGCTTAAGCTATTTGATGTGACCGTTAAAATAGACACAGGTGCTTATACGGCTTCCCTTAATTGTTGTTCAATCAGAGAGGAGGCAGAAGGCTTATATTGCGTGTTTTTAGACCCAACTAATCCGGCTTATACCGCTCAAGAATATCTTTTTAAACAATACAGCCTCAAATGGATAAAGAGTTCGAACGGGGCCCTTCAACAACGCTACAAAATCAGTACAGACTTGCTAATAGGAGGACAAATCCAGTCTATTGAATGTACGCTCAGTAATCGTTCTACGATGCGATACCCGGTGTTATTGGGGCGCAAATTTCTCAAAAAAAAGTATTTGGTAGATGTTTCCAAAACCTATACCTTGCTTAAAAGAAATCATAAAAGATGAAGAAGAATTTGAAAATGGTCATTCTATCAAGGTCGGCTCGTTTGTACTCTACACAACGTTTGATTGAGGCTGGAGAAAAAAGAGGGCATCAGATGTTGGTGGTCGATCATACCAAATGCGATTTAGTTATCGAACAAGAAAAGCCCCAGATTTTTTATCGAGGAACCGAAATTAATCAAATCGATGCGATCATTCCTCGTATTGGTGCTTCTGTTACCTATTTTGGGGCGGCTGTTATTCGGCAATTTGAAATGATGAAAATCTTTTCAGCGACAAGTTCAGAGGCCCTAACTATGTCAAGAGATAAGCTGCGTAGTTTGCAGTTGTTATCTAGGGCGGGCTTGGCGATGCCTAAAACCGTATTTACTAATTATTCGAGAGATGTCAACGCGGTTATCAACAAAATAGGAGGGCCTCCATGTGTCATTAAACTTTTGGAGGGTACACAGGGAATGGGGGTCGTTTTGGCCGAAACCCAAAGTGCTGCTAAATCAGTTCTAGAGGCTTTTAATGGGTTGCAAGCAAGGGTAATTATTCAAGATTT
This sequence comes from uncultured Aureispira sp., assembly GCA_905480485.1. GTDB lineage: Bacteria > Bacteroidota > Bacteroidia > Chitinophagales > Saprospiraceae > Aureispira. Next base: position 3,894 of record CAJQQM010000193.1, on the reverse strand, counting down.
TATCGAAGAGGCTAAAGGGGCAGATGTTCGGGTCTTGGTAGTGGATGGAGTGGTTGTGGGGGCCATGAAACGACAATCGGCTCCTGGCGAATTTCGTTCAAATTTACATCAAGGTGGCACGGCCAAGCTTATCGAATTGAGCCAAGCCGAAGAACAAGCTGCTTTGCGTGCTACCAAAACCTTAGGCTTGGCGATTGCCGGGGTCGACCTATTGCAATCGGATTCAGGGCCTATGATTCTTGAAGTAAATTCTTCTCCTGGTTTGGAAGGCATCGAAAAGGCTACTCAAAAAGACATTGCTACCGCTATTATTCGGTACATAGAACGTAAGGTTGCCCTCCAATAAACAGAACGAAGAAAAAATGAATATACTTGGGACAGAAATTGAAAAAGGAACTAACTATAGTCTGGATTTAAACATTGCCACCTTGCACACCGGAACAAGTTTGTCGGTACCGGTATTGGTACAGCGAGGCCTCGAAGAGGGCCCCTGTCTTTTGCTTACAGCGGGCATTCATGGCGACGAAATTAATGGGGTGGAAATCGTGCGACAAATGGTGACAAAGGGCTTTCACAAACCTAATGCAGGCACTCTGATATGCATGCCGGTTATTAATGTATTTGGATTTTTAAATCAAGAACGAGAATTTCCGGATGGACGCGATCTAAATCGTATGTTTCCAGGTGCTAAAAGAGGGTCTTTGGCGAGTCGATTTGCCTATTATTTGATGCATGAAATTGTACCGCACATCGATTACTGTATCGATTACCACACCGGGGGTGCTAGGCGATTTAATTATGCTCAAATTAGAATTGATGCCGATCAAAAAGATACCCTAAAATTGGCGAAAGTATTTGGAATGAAATTTATAAAGGATGCTGAAACCCGCGATAAATCCTTTCGAAAAACCTTGGCAGAAAAAGGCAAAAAAGTATTGTTGTTTGAAGGTGGCAAAACCTTGCATCTCGATCGAACGGTTACCAATCATGGGATTAATGGTACCTTGAGGGTCATGACCTATTTGGGAATGCGCGATTTTACGAGCTGTCTAAAAGATCGAGTGGCTACTGCTACAGCAGCACCCAAACTCATCAAATCATCTAGTTGGCTAAGGGCCAAACGTTCGGGGATGTTTCGGTCTAATTGTCAATTAGGTAGTTTTGTACAAAAAAAACAAGTGATAGGGTCAATCAGTGACCCCTACGGCAATTTTGAAATACCTGTCAAGGCCCACGTCTCGGGCTATATAATTTGTGTCAATCATGCCCCACTAATCAATCAAGGAGATGCCTTGTTTCATCTAAGCAAGAAAATAGAGGCAGTATTTTAGATAATGTATAAGACTATTATTGCCCTGTTTTTTGTTGCTGTTGCATTTTTAGGTTGCGCTGCCATTGAGCGTGTACATAATTGTGGTAATGTTTGTATTCTTCCCCACTAAAAAAAAGTAAATTACCCAATAAAGCATCGGGCTGTTTGTAGCCGGCTAGGATATGAATCCTACTAAAGTTTTCATCCAAAATGGCATAACTAGGATAGCTAAGTGCTCCTTCCAAAAGAGAGTAGGCCAAGATGTGTACTTTGCCACGAGCGCCTGTTTTCTGGAAACTTGGGTCTGAATTCATAAAAGTGGTCCCTTTAAATACAATAGTATCCATGCCTTCTGCATCGAATTTGATTGGATAATAATTTTTATTCATGTAATCGGCTACCATAGGGTTGGCAAAGGTGGTGGCATCCATACGCTTACACCATCCACACCAAGCAGTATAAAAGTCGATAAATATTTTTTTAGGTTTTTCGTCTTTTTTAGATTGAGCAACCGCTTGTTCCCAAGTCATCCAATTAATCGTAACAGCAGGGCTTTGTTGTCCAAAGGCAACACTAAATAAGCTGATGGCTAGCAAAAAAGAAAAAATTATTTTCATAACTGACTAAGTTTGATAGGTACTTAAACCCTAAACATACAAAAAAAAGAGGGGCTCAGTAGCTTAATCTCTTTCCTTAACTAATTTTTAGGAATCTCGTTCGTTTCTTTTTTGGGAGCTATGAAATAGCTGTCGTTCTTTGGAGTATCCTATACAACAATAAAAAAAATCTATCTGTCAGTATGCTCATATACATAAAATCAAAAAGAATCATATGGGCTTAAAATTACCAAAAAACAACTTTTATTAGCTTTAGATACACATTTTTAGTCCGGCGGATGGATAGATTTTGTAAGCCCTTCTTTCATGGTGATGTGCATGTCTTTAAGATGCTCCGAAAAGTTAGACAGCTGAGCCACCACCTGAACCATCGGATTGTCTTTGCTACCTTGTACGGTTTTATTTTTGTTATAGGCCTCTTTTATGGCTTCCCAACGGTTTTGCTCAGCTTGACTAAGCGCTCCAATCATTTCCTTAAATTTAAGCATGTTGGCTTCGGCACCCGACGTCAGTGTTTGCGATTCTCCTTCATAATGGGCTAGCAATAGGGTTAACATCTCCTTGTCGTTCATAATAGGGACAATCTTTTCGACGAGTTTGTTCATATTCCGATACGACCCTTGCAATTTGAAGGCAGGTTCGGTACGATAACTTTCTTCCATTGCGGCCGAACGGATGTATTCTAAATTGACTTTTAGAATGGCGTCTCGAACATACAACATTCGTTTCACCACAGCTTGATATTCTTCAATTTCTTGGGCCGTATGATTTCCTTCAAACTCTAAACCTTCACGACTACCTGTTTGTGCATACTTCACCAATGGATAAATATCTTTGGTACTTTTTGCCGCCATTTTTTGCAAGATAGAATTAGAAGTAAGTGAGTTTTCGATATAACTTAGTTCAAAGACTTCTTTGGTATCGCCGATAATATCTCCTAGGTTGTAGATGTCAGCACGATTGGCCAACATATCGGGTACCTGAAACTTGTCTCCACTTTCGGTATAAGGGTTGCCGGCCATCACTACGCAAACCCTTCGGCCTCTCAGGTCGTAGGTTTTGGTAATGCCTTTATAAGTACCTTCAATCTTGCGTTGACCATCGGTCAGCGAAATAAACTTTTGCAAGAACTCGGGATTGCAATGTTGAATATCATCTAAATATAGCATGATATTATCCCCCATTTCAAGCGCTAGATTCAATTTTTCTAACTCTTTGCCAGCAGCGGCATTGTCGGCTTCTTTTGGGTCTAAATTGCGCACCTGATGCCCAATAGCCGGGCCATTTATTTTCATAAAAATTAAGCCCAAACGATCTGCTACATATTCCATTAGAGTAGTTTTGCCATAACCCGGAGGAGAGATTAACAACAACATTCCCATTCGGTCGGTACGAGTAGTATCTCCAACAGTACCTATTTGCTTGGCTAGGTTGTCTCCAAATATGGGCAAATAAAGCGCATCTATCAGTTTGTTTCGCACAAACGAACTTAACACACGGGGTTTAAATTCTGATAGACGTAAATCCTGTTTGAACTGCTCCACCAATTCTTTTTTGAGCTGGACAAATTGATTAAATTTAGGAACAACAACGCGGTGGTAATGTTCCATTTTTCGCATGTATTTATTATAATCTAGGGCATAATTTCCGCCCTTTTGAACAACAGAATGCGTACCAAATAACCCTGTGACTTCTTGACTCGTGCCAACATTAACAACTTGCCCTTCTTTGAAGGTACCTAGGCACAATAGACAGGCGACTTCTCGTACATAAAATAACCATTTTTTATGCTGACTTTGTTCGACAAAAGCATGTAGCCATTTCAGGGCTAGGTTGTATTGTTCTTCAAGCACATCTTCTAACGATTTTAAGCCTTGGTAGAAAGATTTTAGAGCAGCTTTTTGTAACAAAAACTGCTTGAAATTATCCTGCAATTGATGTGCCTCTGCGCTAATTATAAAACTA
>CAJQQM010000192.1 GCA_905480485.1 uncultured Aureispira sp. | reverse complement strand
GAAAGCAAACTAAAACTTCACAACTTCCTGAGTTCCAAAGAAACGAAGTATGTATCGGGTTCTTTCGAGGGAAGCCTTGCCGTTTCAGCTTCATTAAGTGCCGGTCTCAAAATGACTATTCTTCATATTGCATCGGCCGAGGGCAAAGCTATCGTTACAGGCAAAACAGATGTAAATATTAAAGGGTCAGGAGATTTCAACAAAGGTGACGAGAGTAATAAAGCTTCTTTTGATGCCACCTCCGAAGGTAGTATCGTGTTAGAATTAAATGGTAAACTAGAGTTGACAGTTGGTTTAACCAAGATATTGAGTCATATTGTAGAGACGGTGACCGGAAGTGCCCCCTCTAAAACCTACGAAACGGATGAAGTCGCTTTTGTACGGGCAGAACGTAAAGCAGATATCAAATTACACCTGCCGGTCAAAACAACTAATTTGACGATTCCCGACAAAACCTTCAGTTTTGATGGCGGAAGGTGGATCGTTACTTATCCTGCCTCCGAAGCCTTGAAAAAACAGCTAAATACTAAAATTTTTGGTGACGACAACCAAAAAGTGAAAGAGGCAGAGGCCATGTTAGAAGGCGGCAAATTGACAGAGGCAGAAAAAGCAGCCTTGCTGCAGCAGTATTCACCTGCACTCGCCTCTAATTAATCCATTCAACAATTAAAATGAAGATTTAAATTTCAATATTATGATGAAAACAAAGTTAAAGACTCCAGAAATAGCTCAAAAAAATGGTGCAGCTTTTATCAAAAAATTACTTAAAAAATTATTAAAAGAAGACATTGTCGAACCAAGTCAGTTTTTTTACCACAGTGCCTTTGATTTTGGTGGACAAGACGGCCCGCAGCCTTTGATGTACATCGGAATTGTTCCTACCGCTTGGAAAAAATGGATTAAGTCGAACCAATGCAAAACATCCAAAGAGTTTGCTGCAGGCAGATGTATCTATGATGCTCAAAGCAAAGAACTAAAATTAGAAGTAAAGATGGGTAAAGGAGGCAAGGCAGCCGTCCTCAAAATAATACAGAAACAGCTTTTGAAACCCTTTGCCAAGGCCGTATTTGTAGAAAGTGTTGATCAGCCCGAAACTGCAGTAGAGGATGCACCTGACGCAATCGACAGTGACGATACGACGGCACAAATGGAAGCCTCACAAGAGGAAGCATTTGATATTGCCGAATTTATCGATGAGGCAAAGTCATTTTTTAGTGAAGGAAGTGGGATACAATCGGCTATAACTGCCTTGGCTAATGGTATTGGCAAAACCCTAAAAGATGTTAGTAAAATTGTCGTAACCGATAGTCTTATAGACGAAGCTAAGTCGGCAAAGGATGATTTGTTCGATTTAAATATTCTTGATTTTATCAATGAAAAATTAGATTGGTTGAATGGCTTACCGCTTGATGTAAAAGAAGATGATAATTTCAAGTCAGAGCTTCAAAAAGTAGAAAAAGTTGAAAAATCGCTCAAATCTTTAGCGTCAACCCAAAAAAATCTCATCAATCAGTGCGACTTAGTCGCAAAAGTTGCACCTCCAACTAGTGCTGCTAATCCTCCAATTAGTAGCAATCCTCTATCTAATTTTGGTCAAGCTTTAAACAAACACGAAAGTCAATTAACTTAAGCCAGTATTGTCTATACCACCTTGTTGATTTTGATGTTCCAATAGCATTCAAACAATAAGGTGGTTTTTTTTGTTTTTAACCATAAGCACTAGAATGACAACTCTTTTAAGGTAGTCTATAAGGCAGCCGGTCTTATTATCCAAGCTGCATTACATACTTGCCTGCAACCCTATATTGGTTTGCTAATGATACCTTTTATTCAGCAACAAATAGCCTTTATTTTTGTTAGATTACTGAACCTAGCTTAAATATTGATATTATGCTTTTAATGTACCTTTTTGCCCTTCTGTTAAATCCAACTCCCAAAATGATATATAATTTTGAAAAACAGCTTCAAATTAATGATTGGATGATTGTTAATGATGGGGTAATGGGGGGCTTGTCAGAATCAAGTCTTAAATATCAAAATAATGGTATTATGCGATTTGCTGGTGTAGTTTCACTCGATAATTACGGCGGCTTTGCCTCGACTCGTACGCGTCCGCAAGACTATCAACTAGGAAGCTACAACGGCATGACGATTCGATTGAAAGGGGACGGCAAGCGGTACAAGTTTAGAATCCGTAGCAACGATAATTTTGATGGTATTTCCTACACTATCGATATTGAAACCGAGGCAGGGCAGTGGCAAGACCACCGTTTTTTGTTTAGTGATATGCAAGCCACATTCAGGGGGCGTATCTTCCCCGATTACTCCGCACTTGAAGCTTCTTCAATACGACAAATAGGGTTTTTGATTGCCGATAAACAAGAAGGGCCTTTCAAGTTAGAAGTAGACTGGATTCAGGCTACGCGTTTGTAAATACAAGGGCATAATCCTCCAAAACAAATCAAAAATAAACCGTAGTTATCTACAATCGGGTCGAATTCAAAAAATCTCAAAATTAGTTTTTGTACTGTACATTTTAACTCACTGAACTGAATCTTTCGTTTCATTATTATTAAACAACAGGTTTGTGGTCGTAGTCAATAGGCAATCGCACCGACAAATCACCAGATATAGAGCAGTTTTTATTTAATTTTTAGATTTAAGGTATCTTTCGATTGCTACCAATAAAGCGACAGGGCATCAACTCATTCCAAGCATTTACATAGATTTTGTCAGAGGCTTGAATATTTTTAATTAAATTTTCAGGAATCTTTTGTTTATATTTAGATACCAAAGCACTTTTCTTTAATCAGAACATCCAAAAAGTACTTTATTCTTAATTATCAACAGAAAGGACAAATTATCATGCCTCATTATTCAACAGGTATATCCAATATTGGCCCTCCCGACTGGACTAAAGTCCGTAAAATATACCAACGATTGAGCGATGAGTTTGAGGTCTTACTCGAACCTTATGCCATACATTTGAGTAGCCATCAAAAAATAATGTTAGACCATCTGATTATTGCCATCGACCGAATAGACGACTTCATAGATAATATCGAGGATAAAACAGAAAGAGAAATGGCTGTAACAACAATCATGCAATCCATTCAGCTAGGGCCATTTTTGCACCAAAATTCAAGCCTAACGGCCTCGATTGATTCCAACATATTTATGCTGAGTACGATCGTTTCAGACTTGGGAATTCAAGTAGGTTTTGAAAGGGCTGCTGCTGAGGTATTTTTTAATACCGAAGCCAAAAGGTTTGTTCACAATCGCTCCGAATTATTAGAACACATTATTTTGGAAGGTAAAGCGACCGCGCAGTTACCTATTTCTGTCCTGCAATTAAACAAAAAGGAAGCTTTTGAGTCGTTCTTTACCGATTTGTGTGTTTTAATGGGCATTGCAGATTTGTTGGTTGATTTGCGCAAAGACTACAAAACTGGTTTAATCCAAGTTGTTCCCTCTTTATTTTTTCAAATACAATTATTGTGGATACTATTGCAACGTAGTCTTGTACTTTTTGTAAAATTCCCCAATAAATGGAGTCTGTTGGGCTATTGCATACGCTTTGGCTGGCTTTTGTTGCGGGAAAAAGAATAGTTTTCATATTTTTATAGATAGGAGTAGCAAAAAGGATAGATAGCAACCAAAATCATCTTCGTTTTTGTCAACAGCCATAAAACCTTCTTGTGTAAATACACATACCTTTTTTAGCAAACAAATGAATCAATCAATACGCCTTTTTTTTGGTGCTTTATTTTTGTTGTTTTTAAATTTTGATACATCGGGACAAAATTCCGTTGCTCGTCAGTGGAACGAAGTATTACTAGAGGCCATCAAAAACGACTATGCGCGCCCTACCGTACACGCCCGCAACCTCTTTCATGTTTCGATAGCCATGTACGACGCATGGGCTGCTTATGAAGAAATTGCAAAGCCTTTTTTGTTAGGGAATACCCTAGATACCTTTTATAGTCCTTTTAGTGGTATTGATTTTCAATCCTTAAACCATTCAACGCGTCAAGCATCTAAAGAAGCTGCGATAAGTTATGCCGCTTATCGATTGTTACAACATCGTTTTCAGAGTTCTCCTGGTGCTGCCTACAGCTTGCCTTTGATGGACACATTAATGGTGCAATTGGGGTACAACCCTAATTTTGTTAGTACCAATTATCAAGGAGGTTCGGCTGCGGCTTTGGGTAATTATATCGCCCAACAATTAATACTATTTGGCGCACAAGACGGATCGAATGAACAAAATGATTATGCCAATTTGAACTATCAACCGATTAATCCTGACTTATTTCCAGATTTTCCAGGCAACCCCTCTATCATTGATCCTAACAGATGGCAACCCTTATCCCTCGATACTTTTATTGATCAAAGCGGCAATCCTTTTTCGACCAATACGCCTGATTTTTTGTCAGCAGAATGGGGACGCGTCTTTCCGTTTGCGATTGACGATAGTCTTTTAAGTATTCAAACCACCTATGGGGATAGCATCCTGGTAGCTTACGACCCCGGAAGCCCGCCGCGTATCGATTCCTTTAACGCTTATGGTCAGAACGCTGCCTATAAATGGAATTTTAGTTTGGTGGCCCGTTGGTCAGCCCACCTAGACCCTAATGATACCACTGTAATCGATATTTCCCCAGCGACTGTGGGCAACACGGCGATGTATCCTACTACGCTTAGCGAATACCAAAACTTTTACGATATTGCCCAAGGAGGACAAAGTGCAAGCGGATACAGTACGAACCCTGTTACAGGACAAGCCTATATACCTCAATATGTTAAAAGAGGTGATTATACAAGGGTTTTGGCCGAGTTTTGGGCCGATGGTCCTGATTCTGAGACACCACCTGGCCATTGGTTCTCGATACTCAATTATGTCAATGATCATCCCTTGGCAGTTAAAAGATGGCAAGGGACGGGTGCTGTATTAGATGCATTAGAATGGGACGTGAAAGCCTATTTTGCCTTGGCGGGTGCTATGCAAGATGCGGCAATAGCAGCTTGGTCCATCAAAGGGAATTACGATTATGTTCGACCCATTTCTGCGATTCGTTATATGGCATCGATGGGCCAATGTACTGATACCTTGGCGCCTAATTTTTCGATAATGGGTATTCCTTTGTATCCTGGCTATATTGAAACTGTTGATACAGGAGATATACTGCAGGGGGGTTCCTATGAACACATCGGTAAAATCAAACTAAAAGCCTGGAAAGGACCTGATTCGGTTGCTAACCCTGCTACAGATATTGCTGGAGTAGGATGGATACTTGCCGAAAATTGGTGGCCTTACCAACGGCCTTCTTTCGTAACCCCACCTTTTGCAGGCTACATTTCAGGACATTCTACCTACTCTAGGGCTGCTGCTGAAGTACTTACAGCAATTACCGGCGACGCCTACTTTCCGGGTGGAATGGGCCAGTTTTTTGCGCCCTTTAATAATTTTCTCGTTTTTGAAGAGGGGCCTAGTCAAAATATTCTATTACAATGGGCAACTTACCGCGATGCTGCCGATCAATGTGGACTTTCTAGGATCTGGGGAGGGATTCATCCTCCAGTTGATGATATTCCCGGCCGTATAATAGGTGAAAAAATAGGAAAACGCGCCGTTGACTACAGCGATGTATTCTTTGAGGCCAATCAATTAACTATTTTACCCGAAACTGGTATTTGCGATCACGACAGTATTCAAATTTTTGGTCAAACCGTGAATCAAGCGGATAACTATTATCAATACTTGCAGGCTGTTAACGGCAACGATAGTATTGTAGTTCAGCCTTTGGTTGTATATCCCTCCTATGCTATCGATTTGACCCCCTTACGAGTTTGTGAAAACGATTCTATCTTAGTTTTAGGCCAATATCAGCAACTTGCAGCTACCTATGTGGATACGCTAACCACTGTCTACGGATGTAGGCTTATTATGCGTCAAGAATTAGTTTTAGATAGTATTAGTCCCGTTTCTTTAGCGGCCTTTAGCCAAGATACGGTCTGTATAGGTTCGGGGTTATTGGCTGTACCGAATGCATCACCTTCCGGAGGTTTTTATGCAGGTACTGGACTTGTGGGCAATTTTTTTGATCCCGATTTGTCCGGTCCGGGGCTTCAGGCTGTTTCCTATACTTTTACCAATAGTGCACAGTGTACTAGTTCGGATACTAGTTGGATTGTGGTCGAAATTTGTACGCCCTATCAGGTACTTACCGAACAACAATTATCCCCTTATATTTATCCAAGCCCTACGGATGGATGGTTTAGTATTCAATTGAATAGGAGGGTAGCAATAGATGCTATTAAAATTTATAGCCTAGCCCAGCAAGAACTTCGCTATACTGCCTTGCAGTCGATAGGTAGCAGCTGGCAAGTAGACATCAGTGCTTGTCCGTCCGGGGTGTATATTGTGCAGGTCCAAGCAGGCGGTCATCGTTTTACCCAAAAAGTCGTGAAATATTAATATTTTAGGATTGGAAAAGATATTGCAGGTTCTGTATTGGTGGCCCTAATGTAATAAATACCTTGCGGCAACTCCTCTAGGGATATCTTTGTCGGATTATCTGCAGTCATCTCTATTTGTTTGACAGAGTTACCAAGGGCATCATAAAGTGTCCATTTTCGGGCCAATACTGTGCCTTCTGTGCGATGCATATACACAAAGTCACTACTCGGAATTGGATAGATAATTAGGCCATTTTCTAATCGAATTTGCCTGGTGGACTGAATCAAGGGGATATTAAAAAAGGTATCTATACTACAAGCGTAAGCATTGCTGACAGTGAGGTAGTAATTGCCTGGAGATAAATTAAATAAGGCTGTATCTGTACTACCATTAGACCAATTATAAGACAAATTAGGGTCATTTGAAATTAAAATAATAGCGCCATTTGAATTAGAAGAATCCAATTGAACTTGAGCTTGAAAATTAATGGGCGGATAGCTTATAATAGCTTCCTGAAAAACAATGGAACAATTGTTACTATCCACCACAGTTAGCTGATAGTTGCCGGCCGCTAATTGCTGAATATCTTGCACCGTACTTCCGTTTGACCACAGGTATTGATAAGGAGGGCTGCCGCCAAGAATTTCGATATCTAATGCACCACTTTGACCATTCCAGCAAATAGTGTCGTTGTTCAAAACTTGAAACTGAATAGGGGATAATGGGGCATTGACAAAATAGTTGCCGGTGGATGTACAACCCATTGAATCAACCATAAATAGGCTATAGTTGCCAAAACCAAGTTGCGCAATATCTTCAGAGGTACTATTATTAGACCAATTGAAACTATAAGGAGGGCTGCCTCCTGATGGGCTAATGTCGATACTTCCGTTTTGTGCAGCATAACAATCAACATTGCTGATTGCAGCAGATAGTTGAAGTGCTGAGGGGCTACTAATCTGAAAATTTAAACTATCCAGACAACCCACACTGTTGGTTACGGTTACAGCATAATAGCCTTGGTCTAAGTTATTAAGGCTACTGTTGGTACTTCCATTCGACCACTGATATTGTTGAATTATGCTGTTTGCTGCATAAGACAGCGAAGCACTGCCGTCCTGTTGTCCATAACAACTAATATTGGAAAGTTGCAATAGAAGGCTATCCGAAAAATCTAAGGTTAATTGTATAGAATCAACAGAAATTAATTGATTGGGACTCGTTACGGTAAGGTAGTACATACCTGTCGCGCTTACATCAATCTGATGACTTGTATCCCCGGTAGACCACAAGTAACTACTATATTGGCCATTGGTGTACAGCGTCGTATTGTAGTTATTACAAGATTGATTATCAAGCAAAGACAATATTTCAACTTCAATAGCCGCTGATTGCCCTTCTGTGTATTCGATGAATTGATTACTTGGTACCTGATAAAGACGGTCGGTATGTCCGCTAGGCCACTGAATAATAATTGAATCGGCTACTGTATGACTATCAAGCCCAAAATGAGCAATTGAACTGTGCTGAGAACAATGACTGCCCTGTCCGGATACCTCGTGCAACCACTGAATATTGCCTAGGTGCATCTTTATTTTTGCACCATAGGCATCACGGTTAGAAACCGAACCAATCAACTTTATTTTTAGCCAATGCTTGCCGTTATTCAGTTGATTTTCGTAAACAGTATAATAATTAAAAGGGCTTGAATTGTGTACTCTTACAGGCACCGGAAATAAATCAAGGTCGCCATCGTTGTCATAGTCTGCATAGGCAAAGCCTCGACTGCTGCTAAAAGAATCTTGTGGCAGAAGGTAGCTAATATCACTAAAGGTAGCATCTCCGTTGTTATGAAATAACTTATCAGGGTCGTGAGGACTTGTCATTAGTTCATCAAAAGCATCGATATAACCGTTTGATACGTACAAGTCGAGCTTTGTATCGTTGTCGATATCCAAAAAACCGCAGCCCCATCCGGTGGCTTGCAAACTATCGACCTGTACCCATTGATTGCCCACACCTGCCGCATCGGTTGTGTCGATAAATTGGCCATTACCCATATTTCTTTTGAGTACATTCCGACCTATATTGGTAGCATAATAATCGATATCGGCGTCTTGGTCATAGTCTCCGTATGCAATACCCATTCCGTAGATACCTGTTTGAATTCCTGAGCTATTGCCAACATTGATGAAGGGATTAGGGAAATTATTTTGATACAAGGTATTGGGTGCAACCCAGGCTCCAAAATCGTTGACGACCAATAAGTCAGCATCGCCATCCAAATCGTAATCGGTCATGATGGTCGATAATGCACAACCTGTATCTGCTGCATTGAGTAAATGTGCTGCATCACTAAAGGTATTATCGCCATTATTTAGGTACAATTGGTTGGGAATACAAAGGTGATTAAAGGATACTAAATTACCCAAGGAGTCGGATACAACAATAGGAATTTCTATGAATTGTCCTACATAAAGATCGATAAAACCGTCTCGATTAATGTCTCCGAAACTAGCACTGTGGGTCCACAGACTATCGCCTTGTACCCCTGCACTAAAGGTAATATCTGTAAAAGTACTATCTCCGTTATTTCGGAGCAAGCAATTTCGGTTGCCGTAATAACTATATAAAAATAAATCTCGGTAGCCGTCGTTGTCAATATCGCCGCTTACGGCCCCACTTATCGAAAGGCTATCTGTTATCAGCAATCCTGCCGCTAGGGTGATGTCAACAAAACTATCATTCCCTACATTTTGGTATAAAGCCGAAATACTATTACCCCCTGTCAAAAATACATCCTCTAATTGGTCATTGTTAAAATCAAAGATAACAACGCCACCTCCCATTTGTACCATGATATCATGGCTGTGCTGAAAACCAAGCTCAGAAGCGCGATTTGAAAATGTAGTTTGTGCCATCAATTGGCAGGCTAGCAAAGCTGATATCAAGAGGAACAAAGTAGTACGCATGTCTCTATTTATTTTTGTCTGATTTAAAGTTAGCTAAAAGCAGTCAGAATGCCTTTTTTTTGATAGTTAAAATCTTAGTAGCAAAAGATAATTATTGATTTTGAAATCTATTTATAACTCAGATTATTAGCCCTTCTAACAGCCGTTTATTGATTGCATGTAGGTTTTTATTGAACCAAGCAGCTAGCCAAGCTTTACTTTTGTCCAAAATTGTGGTATATTAGGTATCTCATACAATTAAACAAAACATATGAAATACCTATCTATTTTTGGAGCATTTTTAGTAGTTGTCGCCTGTTCATCTGAGTCTAATTACAAAGTTGAAGAACTAGATGAAGTCTTAGTTTGCCAAAGTAAAACTGCTGAAAGTTATCATCGTGAGAATTGTTCAGCGCTTAAGCAATGTAGTCATGAAGTAGCTGTCATAAAGATCGATGAGGCTAAAACTGCTGGCAGAAAGCCTTGCGGGCGTTGCTATTAGCCACTGCATTAGCCGCTTGTTTCTACCATTTCTGGTATACAATTAGCTTATTTGAGTATTGATTGTTCTAATCTTCAATTTTGTTAAAATCATTATTATGTGTTGTTCCCGATTTGGTTTTTATATGCTTTTTAGTTTGGGTATTTTGTTCAATCTGACTGCGCAACAATTAGAAAACAAAAAAGATAGTAGTGTTTTTATACAGGCGGTCGAAATTCCTGCAGCAGCCCCGCAGTACAATCTCGTATTTACAGCAGCTGCATTAGATACTATTTCAAAAGTACAAACATCAACAGACGAATCTGCTGCAGACATTATTAAAGACCCTACTGCTGCTTTAGCAGCTTTGCTCGATAGCCTAGACCAACACCCAAGCGATATACCACTCATTTTAAGTATCTGTGCCAACTACAGACAACAAAACGATCAACAGAATTATAGTACTTATTTGCAGTATGGATTTAAGCAGGCTATGAAAGCTTATGAAGAACATCCTGATCGATTTTTGGTGGTTTCTGAGTTGGTAGAAGTATTAAGCGAGGGAGGCAACTACGAAGCGGTTATGCAAGTGTATGAACGATTTGTAATGACCAAACCCAAACACGTAGAGGGACTGTGTCGTTATGCGATGCAATTGATTCTACAAGGTGAGCTTGAAAAAGCCGATCATTTGTTGCAACAGGCTCAATCATTAGAACCGGCTTATGCGGAAATATATTTAGCTGCAATGATGTATGAAACGAGCAAAATATTAATGCAATTGTCAGATATTATGCAAAAGGGACTCAATGATGCTGCAATGACTGATGCTTTGAATTCGATGCGCGTTGAGTCGACATTTTTGAACAGGGCAATTGAACAATATAGCTCTGTACCCGCGCAAAAAGCCTTAGATGCTGCGCAATTATTTTTGGTGTATTATCGAACCGTTATCAAGGCTGCATCGGGGCAACTAGGTAAAGAATTAATTAAATTAACAGCGACAAAAGAAGATTTAAAAACCTTGAATATCATCGAAAAAAGAGCCAAGAAGGCCCTAAAAACAAAACCCCAAAATACTTTTTTCTATTACAAAGTTTTGACGATCATTCAGGTTTTGGAGGCCAAGACCGAAAAAGCCGAACAGTACTGGAAGCAGAGCGGTTCTTTGCTCAAAAAAGAGAAGGATATCTTGCGTCTTTTATCGCTAAGTCATTTTTTAAATTTAAATTTTAAAGCAGCCATTTCTTTTTTAAATCAAAAGCAATCAGTAGAGTATAGCTATCAAGATCAGTACGCTTTGTGTAGAATTTACTTGTTTGATCGGCAAGTAAATCAAACAATTACACGCTTGAAAGATATGCAATCAAAATTTCCGCAAGATTACCAAATAGTGGCTGCCTTGGCTGCGGTTTATTTTCAGCAAGGGCAGTTGCAAACCGGTGCAAATTTGATTATTGACTTTGAACAACAATACCCTAAGCAAGCAAGCCAAGATGAATTTTTATATTTCAGAGCATTAGCAAGCGTAGTCCTACAAAAAAAATCAGATACTTGCTCTATTCTCCAATCTATCAAAGAAGGCAACAGTTATTTTGATTCGAGTCAAAAAATAGCTAAATATTTTTGTGCCGACCGCTAAAATTAGTTCCTTCTTCCGGTTGTTTGCCTTCGCAGGACTAAATGGAGTGGTCCTACAGCTATGACCCTAAATGACCCTAATTAGTTCTAAGCTTTAATTCTATTAAAGCCTTAATCATTGTATTGGCAAAATAGCTTCTCTTGCTTTTTTATAGCGCTGAATAGCAGTTTTTGAGATCTAGAATGTGCTTCTGCAGGGTTTTAGATGAAATAATGCAAGATGCTTTCTACAAAGCGCTTATTCAATGATGAATCTCTATAACATTAAAAAAAAAGGGGTAGTTATTTCGTCGTCGATTTTTATTCAGGTCAAATACAAATGGATGAATAATAAGGTTCTGGTATTTATCCGTCTTCGGATCAAAAACCTATTCTTACAATAGCTTATTTAGTCTTGATAATCTTGCTTAGAGTAGAGATTCGATCTATACTTTCATTTTTTTCTGAAAAAATTAAAAGTTTTGAAAATAATATTTTTTTAAATAAAAAAACTTATTACTTTTGATTTCCCAAATCACAAAATCAATTAATTAACCAAAATTTATCATCATGAAAACATGTTTCATGTGCCTAGTTTTAGCGCTAAGTTCTTACTTAAGTGCACAGAATGTAGGTATAGGTACATCTAATCCAGTTTCAAAACTCAGTATCAGTGGAAACACGAGTATAGGAGTAGCGTACATCGGTACTTCCGCACCCGATAATGGACTAATCATTCAAGGACAGACCGTAACAGGGTCTAATGCGCCTCTTTATCCAAACGATCAGTTTAGTTCTTTTGCCTTTGGGCAAAGTTTTTCGTCATCAGCTTACCTAATTAATGGGGTTTCAGGAGGGCTCAATGCCATTGCTTCATGCGCCCTATACGCTCAAGTTAGTGGTGGTGGAGGTCTAGGTTTGTTGGTAGATCATTATGCCACAGCCGATATCGCTTTATTATCTAATGTTCAGAGTCCTTATGCGATGATGGCAATCAAAGGCGATGCAGGGGTAGATGGTCCGCACGGCGTTTATGGAGAACAGCCTATTGGTTCTTTTATTTCCTATTCGATGTATGCAAATGGAGATTTGTATGTGGCAGGGGGCGTTTATGGCCCATCTGACAAACAATTAAAAGAAAATATTCAACAATATAACGACGGGTTATCCACGATTATGCAGTTAAAACCTGTTTCCTATGCTTACAAAGCTGAACTGTCCAAAAAGTTTGGCTTTCCACTTGGCACTCAAGTAGGGTTTTTAGCGCAAGATATCGAAAAGGTCCTACCGGAGTCTACGCGTTCAGGACGCTTGGTATCCAAAGCAAAGCAAACCAAAGAAGGAGGTGCTTGTGCCGAAACAATGGACAATGTAAAAGGCGTTAACTATCTAAGTTTAATACCCGTCTTGACGCAAGCTATTCAACAACAGCAACAGCAAATTACTGCACAGTCATCTAAGATTGAAGCGCTGAAAACTGTTTTAGCAAAATTTCAAAAATAAAAAGGCTATAAGAAGTCTTAAAGAAGTTGATTGTTCCCATCAATCGCCCTGAAACATCCTGTTTCTACTCATGAAAACCCAAATAAAAGGAGGCTGTAAAGCCTCCTTTTTTTATATTTTTTGAAGTTTGTGATAATAAAATTTGGACTCAATTTCTAACTCAAGTATGTATATACCTTTTTTAATGTCGCCTATTGACAGTACTTGAGCGTTTGATACATTTTGTTCTTGCATAAGCAATTTGCCTCTTATATCATATAATTTAAAATTGAAAAATTCATTGTATGATGGTTCATATTGTATAAATATATCACCGAAAGTGGGGTTAGGGTATACTTGAATGTTGGGTTCAATGGCATAGGGTTGGCTGTTCAGTAGGGTGCAGCCACTAGTGTCAGAATTTTCCAAAGTAATATCAAAATTACAGTTCTGACCGGAAAACCCATCAATCATTAGGTAATAAGTGGTGTTTTCTTTCAAAAGGCTGTTGATAATTACACTATCTCCCGTTAATAATTTATCCGCGCAATAGATAGGATTCCCCCAATTAATCCCCTGTTGACAGGTACTTAATTCATAGAGTACAAACTGAATACCCGAACCGCTACCCGTCACACTTTGACAAGAAATATTATTCAATTTGATAGCAATTTGATTGGCAAAACAAAAAGTATCAATGGTTTGAAAACTATACCAAATGGAGTTTTCTATACGCGTAATAGTATTATTACCGGAACATTCTGGTAAAGAAGCAATTGAAATATTCAAGGCAGGGTCTTCGGTGCCAGGTCTACCGGTAGCAGTAGCCGTACTGCCTGCATAGGCCTTGTTTTCGTATTGTATGACCGTAGCATTCGCACAAGATTCGGCACCTCTACTCAACCTTGCTGCTGCCGTGGTCATAGTCGCCTCCCAACCGTCAAAATTGTTGGAACCATCACTAAAAAATTGAAAAGTAAGGCAGCCACTTTGGTTGTCTGTACTTGCTCCAATTGATTCAATTAAGTTGATATTGTTGCTGTCGCCGGTATAAACATTGATTAGAGGTTCTTGTGTGGTATGACCGTCGAAAACATACAGGTAGTCCCAGTTGTTTTCTAGGCCTAAAGTATCGGTAAAATAAGCCCATACTACCTCAGATGAATCAACACTACTGTGGGGGCAAAAAGTGGTGATGTTACGTTGATTATTGGAATAATTGGCATTGCTACCGGCATCATCTGAAAAAGTCACAGAACCGATTTGTCCACCAATTTCCACGATGCTTTGTAAAGGTCTGTCTACACAAGAGACCCAAGCTTCAAAACCTGCAGCAACTTGACTGCTATCCGTTTCCATCTCTATGGTGAGACAATGTCCAGATGAAACAAAGCTGCCCGGCTGCGGGGCAGCTGATGTTGTTCCAGTAAAACTACCTATCAAATTACTATTATTATTAGGCCCATTGTAAACAAACAGGTAGTCGTTGCCTTGTGCTGTGCTTTTGAGTTTTATTTTGCTATCTGCGGTAGGGTTTGGTCTAAAAATGAGTTGAATTGAACGGTTGCTGTCGCTGTTACAAAGCGTCTGACTTAACTGCTCATTATTAGAATAATTACCCAATTTGCCTCCACTGTCAAAAACGAATTGATAAGTAGACGAACAATTAACTGTAGATAGATTATTTTCACCTATTTTGATCGTGTCTGATAGTAGATTCGAAGGAGTTTGGCAGGCATAGCGCATTGCCCATCCATCGTTAACAGTCGCAGCATCGGCATAAAATCGCATCGTCAGGGCCCCGCTGTTGACAACAAAAGAACCCGGAGAATTTGTTCCAGTGTAGATACCAATTAGATTGCTTGTGTCGGTACCATCATACAAATATAAATAATCATAATTGTTTTCAATCGAAAAATTGAGGAAGTTAATGTCCAAAGGATAGGCACCGTTCGACGGGTCAATTGTAAGGGTATAATCTTGTGAATTATAATATTTTCTGAATGCCCCCCCCATATCGTATAGTGTATCGGTACAGGGTCTGCTGTAACAGTTCGTGAGTTTGTTTTCAATGACATTCCATAAGTCGATGTATCCATTGTCGTAGCCTAGTGCCCAAATACCCATGCCTCCAATATCATAGTCAATAATATTATCCAATCTTGCTGCCATAGAATTAGCATTCAAAGCAAAACACTGATGCCAGTCAGTTCCTTGCAAAAAAGCAAAATAGGGTGTTTTACTCTCCATATGCCACTGTTCATTGTTGTAATTGCCCGAACTGTTGTTTCTGATTTGGCTATATGTTTTGGCTCCGATACTACCCGTAGTAGTAGCCGGTACCGTTCCCGATGTTGTAGTCCATTCACGGCCATAATAAGGAAGTCCCATTACAAGTTTGTTTTTAGGCATTCCCTTTTGTAGATAATAGCCAATAGTTCTTGAAAGGGAATAGGGATAGGCGGCACTTTCGAAAGGGTAGAGGGGATCGTTTGGACCGGCCTTAGATGAACCTGAATAGTAGTAACCGTAGCCCATTACAACAAATAAGTCGACATGTTGACTCAACACCGGTATGTCAAAGACATTGTTCCAGTCAACAGCATACAATACTGTGCTGACCTGTGACCCAGGAATAGCTGTGTGCATTTGATTGGCTAAACTGACCATAAAATTGGTGAAATTGTTTTTTTGAGCACTTGGAATACCTTCAAAATCGATATTAACACCGTGTGCACCCCTGCTTTGTACCAAATTAATCAGGTTAGTTATGAGGGTTTGTTGAGCAATTGAACTAGCAAAAAAAGTATTGTGCCCCGAAAAAAGCGTTACGCAAAGATTGACACGAACACCGTTTTGTAAGGCGGCATCAACAGAAGGGGCCGTAGACCATCCGTGGGTAGAAAGGGCATTTCCTGTGGCTGCATCCACCTCGTACGAAAAGAAAGAAAAGTCAGATAATAAATTCCAATCATAATTATTGTAGGCAGAACCCATCCAATA
>CAJQQM010000191.1 GCA_905480485.1 uncultured Aureispira sp. | reverse complement strand
CCTCTAACTTGGTTTCTACAGCCCCCTTTGTATTGTTAAAGTTGGATCCGTATCGTGTTTCGGTGATAAAAAAAGAGGGAAATCCGCTGTAGGAGCGGTCGCTTCTAAAATTGCTGAAACAGCTTATCCGCATCGGATCATTGTAGCCTCCGTGAATGGCAATCGGTACGACTTCGGATTCAAATTCATTTACTAAATTTCTTAAGACGGTAGCTCCACCCGGACATGCGCCACATCAAGTACCGGTTTGTTGCATGATGACAACTTGTTTTTTTGTTCGGGTATCCAACTATCTTCCACCCTGTCATTTTTTGCACAAGACGCAATACCTAAAACGATTAATAGACAAAAATAACCTTTCATAAATCTTTGATTTTTTATTGTTAAGAAAGGGAGCGGTGTTGTAACATAAAACAGATAAGATGGCCGGTTGCTAAGCAGACAACTCGTCTTAGTTTGGTTGTTTTTTTATTTTAATGACAAAGAATCAACTTTTATTACCCTTTGCTTCAAAAAAAAATGCCTTGCTCCCAAAAGAGAACAAGACATAAATAACTGGCATTTCTTTGAGCCACTAGAGCTCTAAATTAGCATTATTGGTTTTGACAGCTGCTGCAGAATTTGATAAATGTTCTTTTTCTGCTTCACTCAAATTTATTTCAACAATTTTTTCTATGCCGTTACGTCCAAGAACTACTGGAACGCCGATGCACAAATCATTGAGTCCGTATTCTCCTTCCAATAAAGCAGAACAAGGGTATATTTTTTTCTGATCACAGGCAATCGCTTGTACCAAACCCGATACAGCCGCACCAGGTGCATACCAAGCAGAAGTACCTAGCAATTTGGTTAAGGTAGCACCGCCAACTTTGGTATCTTCTTTCACTTGGTTCAATCTTTCTTCGGTTAAAAACTCGGCAACCGGAACAGAATTGCGTGTTGCTAGTCTTGTTAATGGAACCATTCCTTTGTCTGAATGCCCACCTATTACCATACCATCCACATCTGAAATTGGTGCTTCAAGCGCCTGGGCCAAACGATACTTGAAACGGGCAGAATCAAGTGCCCCTCCCATCCCAATAATTCTGTTTTTAGGTAAATCAGTTGTTTTATGAACCAAATAAGTCATTGTATCCATCGGATTCGACACGACAATGATGATGGTATTCGGAGAATGTTGTACTAAATTACTTGTTACAGATTTGACGATCCCTGCATTAATCCCCAATAATTCTGCGCGTGTCATACCAGGTTTACGTGCCAAACCAGAAGTAATCACACAGATATCACTATTGGCTGTTTTGCCGTAATCATTAGTGGTTCCTACTACCTTGGTATCAAAGCCGTTTAAAGAGGCCGTCTGCATCAAATCCATCGCTTTGCCTTCTGCAAAGCCTTCTTTAATGTCTAGCAAAACAACTTCTGAGGCAAAATTTTTGATGGCAATGTACTCGGCGCAACTAGCACCTACAGCACCGGCACCTACAACTGTAACTTTCATATGTAATTCTATTTTTTGAATAAATTTTAATTATTAGGCACTAAAAATACATAAATGTGTAGGATATACAAATTGATGTTGAAAATTATATGGGAATTTATTTGTGGCACTTTTTAATCCTCCCCTACTCAATATCGAACTAACAGACTAATAAACAACACCTTGAACAAAAAAAAGGCTAATTAGTCTATCTTTAATGTACCTTATTTAATATTTATTTCGTTTAAATTAAATAGGAAAGATTGTTCAAAACAGATAAAAAACTCGCTATGTACACTTACCATAATTTTCGTGCCGTACTGATTACCAAAAAACTACGCCATTGCATACAAAAAAATTGAAAGTCAATAGCATTAAATAAATGTATTAATTGGGATGTTTAAAGGATACAGCTACAAATTTGTTATATTAGACGTTTGATACAACAACGAAGCAAGGCATAGGTGACCCCAAAAAATCAAATAAAGACACTCCTACATTCGGGGGAATTAGCTAATATTAAATTAGCCATTGAATTGATCAATAGTCAAAATATTGCATTTAAACTATCCATCTACCTCGATTTATTTGATTGGCTTAATCAATACGAAAGTGATAGTTATCGCTTTGATAAAAAATCAGACTTGCCCCTGATTGTCGAACACTTAATCCAAAAGGAGTCGCTTCAGTTTTACCACAATCCATTTCTAAAAACTATTTCCGAACACTGTAGCTTATTGATTAACCTTAAAAAACTATGCCTGCACAGTTGCCCCAATTTTAGGGTTGAAAAGCATGAACTTACAGCTTTAGCAAAAACATTAGAAGAATTAGAAATTAACGATATCCAGCTAAAAAATACAGGGCTGCTACATCAAACTTTCAATCAATTAAAAATTATTTCCCTGCAAAATTGTCAACTTCAGCAACTACCCGAAGCCCTGCTTTCTACACAAAGCTTAGAATCAATTGACCTTTCCAACAATCCAATCCAATTCGTCGGGTCAAATTTGCCCCCTACTTGTTCTGTACGCAAATTAAAACTAGAAAATTGTCAAATTCAACAAATCAACTCTTTTATCAAACAATTTCCCAACAGCATCGAAGTCGATATTTGCCACAATCAACTTGCCTATATTGGCGAAGAGTTCGCAGACTTACATCAGTTAAAATCACTAAAAGCAAGCCACAACCAACTTCGTATATTAAGCCCCGAACTAGCCTGCTGTACACAACTCAAAAGCCTCGACCTGTCCAATAACTTTTTTGATACTTTTCCGACTGTTTTGAATAATTTAGTCGACTTGAAAGTCTTGAATTTGGCGGCAAATCAGCTACTACAAATCAAGTTCGAAAAACAGTTTCTAAGGAATATACTTTCTTTAAATTTGAGCGATAACCCTTTGCTAATGTTCCCCGAATCTCTTTTGAATGCTAAAAACCTTGAAACACTGAACTTAAATGGTTTGGACCTGAGAGGTCAGATAGAAGCAATTAGTAGCTTAAAATCGATAAAGGTTTTGCGTCTCAGAAAAAGTCTTTATCATTTCAGCGAGCTTCTTAAAGCAGATTGGACTCATTTATCGACACTAGACATTCGCAACAAGGATATAGATGCGGATACTATAGCCAACCTAAAAGCAGCAAATACCGCCACAAACATTCTGCATTAGCCCTTTGTCCAATTATTACAGAAGGATTTAAAGTTGGTTAAAATCTATATTTTTACTGTGTCCATCGAGCAAAAAATGCAGGTGTATTTTTATGTTTTTAGCACCTTTAATATGAGTCATTGGAAAATCTATAGAAGGCGACACAATACACAATTCATCTAAATTGAGTTGCAAAAAACTTTCGGGTATCTTCTGAAATGATTTCCGGTCGATATACCATATCTTAAGTTGGCTCAATTGGCCCATAAAAGACCTCATTTTCATCAACTTATTGTTGTGTAGATACAGTTTATTCAACTGGAGTAATTGCCCAAATGAAGGCGGCAGACTCTTCAGCTTATTTTTGGACAAATCAAGCTTAGCAACAGCTTTCAAGCCCCCTATGCTGTCGGGCAGTGCAGCGATTTTGTTAGACTGCAAATCAATTTGGACAACATTTTTGAGCTTGCCGAAAGAATTAGGCAAATTAAGCAATTGATTATTTTTGAGTTGAAGGATATTTAATTGTTTAAGCTGCCCAATTAGCAAGGGTAATTTAGTGAGTTTATTGTGGTTAAGATAAAGTGCTTTGAGTTTGGTTAAGCGACAAAACGACTCGGGAAGTTTGTCAAAACGGTTGTGGTCTGCCCTAAGTTGTTGCAACTGTTTTAGAGAACAAAGCCACTCGGGAAAAACCGAAAGCCTCAAACCAGAAATATCCAACTCTTTGAGTGGAATTTTGGCAAGTATCGTTTGCTCTTCTGGGTCGGGATACCATTGCTTTCGATAAAGCTGCTTATCCGTTTGTAGCTTCTCAGCAAGGTTGAGTAGCGACTGTATCGTTTTGCGGCCGATCAACTTTAATAGCCCTCGATAACGCTGTGCAACTGCCACTTTTAAGGCCGCATTATTTTTGATAAGCTGTTTGGCTAAGTTGATATTTTGAAGCTCCCAAGTTTCTATCAAATCAAACAAGGAATCTTTTTGTTGTTTTAGTTCGTTTTCCATCTTGGATAAGCTAAGTACTTAAGGTGTTTTGTCTTAATAAACACCAATTGATGCACAAATATGATGAATTAAAAGGACTTGGCATAAAGCTATCAATATATATGATTGGCTTTTGACGAAAAAGGATTCTTTTTTTTATTAACCCGATAAAAAACATTTTTAGAGTTTAAAAAAAATTAGACCGCAACTCCGTTGTTTCTCAAAAAAAAACTAAATCATAATTTTTTTTTATTTTTGACCAAACGAGAAGTAATATTATCTTGATTTAGTATATTGATGTTTAGAAAAAACTTAAGCTCTCAAAATCCAATGCTTGTCAACCGATACAACAAATTTTTACAGTTTATAATAGGTCCGAATGAACTCGGTATTGAAGAACGTATTTTCAATCCTACAGCTTTGTTTTCCTTTTTGTATTGTGTGTTTGAAATAATTCTTGGGATGTTGCTACATATACCCTTCGATGCTATCCTAACAACAATTGTTTGTGCATTTTTCTCCTTTTTTACCTATTATCTCTCAAGATTTAAAGGGCTTTATCAAAAAATAATTTGGCCATTTTTAATCTTTGTGGTTATTATAATTGATTATCAATGGCTCAAAGTGGGAGCATTATCAAGCTCACTTGTGACCATTTACGCCACATTACTTGTTGTTTTTATCGTGTTGTTACCGACTCGTTATCACGCATTTTTTGTCACCTTATTTATTACAAATACCTTTTTGCTTTACTACATCGAGTTTAATCACCCCCAGTTTGTGGGTGAATATCCGGGTAATGAAGACACTCGTTTGAAAGATATTGCCGCATCACTGATTATTGTTTTGATTTTTTTGTCTAATTTGATTGCCATGCTTAAACGTGATTATGAGCACAAAAACCAAAAAATTGCAAAACACAACAAAGAGTTGATGCA
This sequence comes from uncultured Aureispira sp., assembly GCA_905480485.1. Lineage (GTDB taxonomy): Bacteria > Bacteroidota > Bacteroidia > Chitinophagales > Saprospiraceae > Aureispira. Next base: position 597 of record CAJQQM010000191.1, on the reverse strand, counting down.
TGCCGATTCTATAAAATCACAGTTTTTGGCCAATATGAGTCACGAAATTAGGACGCCTATGAATGGGGTTATTGGAATGGCAGAGTTGCTTAACAATACCCAACTAGATAACGAACAAAAAGATTTTGTCGAATCAATTGTAATTAGTGGTGAGCGTTTACTTACTATCATCAACGAAATCTTAAACTTTTCGAAAATTGAAGCCGGTGAGATAGAAGTAGAACTACATCCTTTTAGCCTTAAAAAATGTGTTGAAGAGGTGTTGACTATCAATCAACCCTTGGCCGACAAAAAATCCATCGAACTGTTGTACCTCGTTGACGACACTATCGGACCAAAGAGTTTGGGCGATGAAGGTAAAATTCGTCAGATACTTATGAATTTGATTGGAAATGCCATCAAATTTACAAAACAGGGATTTGTTTTTATTAATATCAAAAAATCCAAAAACTATACCACCTCGAACTTGATTGAGTTTTCAATCCAAGATAGTGGTACTGGAATTCCTCACGATAGCTTAAAATTATTATTTAATGAATTTTTCCAAACCGAAAACTACCTTACCAAGAAAAACAGTGGTACCGGTTTGGGCTTGGC
>CAJQQM010000190.1 GCA_905480485.1 uncultured Aureispira sp. | reverse complement strand
TGATTTATCCTGTAATACTTCTCTTTCTATACCCTTTGTTAATAATTCAACCAGTAATTTAAGTGCAACCAATTACAATTGGGATTTCAGTGGGCTTGCCTCTAGTAATGCATCCGACCCCACTTTTACGTTCCCTGATACAGGCAGTTATACTGTTAGCTTGATAGTTGGAGTGGGTTCCCTATGTCCCGATACTGCTTTTTGGGATCTTTACTTGCCACTTTACGGGCTTCAACTAGATAGTCTTGAATCGGTCGAAGTTTGTCAAGGAGATACGGTTTTACTGACAGTTCAAGATCTTTTGGCATCGTATTCAGCCTTTGTACAGTACACCTGGATTAGCTCCAATCCAATTCTTAGTGGTCAAAACAGTGATTCACTACTAATTTTGGCGAACAGCAACGCAACGGTACAATTATCTGCCGTAAATTCTCATCAATGTAGGGATTCTTTAATGGCTAGTATTAATGTCCGACTTGTTGAAGCAGCCTTCGATACTACCTTGCTTCGCTGTAATACAAGCTTGGAATTGCCTCTTGAAAACTTAAGCAGTTCCTCTCCTTTAGTGGGTAGTTATCTCTGGTATTTTGATAATTTAGATACGAGTACATTAGAAAACCCTAGTTATATTTTTCCAGATACAGGTAGTTATTTGATTCAATTGATTGCTGATGCAAACGGCCCATGTCCAGATACGTTTCAGATGCCTGTTTTTTTGTCGCTTCAAGGCTTGGATATTTCATCTAATGATGTATCGGTATTGTGCAAAGAAGACACTGTATTACTTGTAGTTACCAACAGTTTGGATGCATATACAGATTACGTTAATTATGAATGGTCTCCTTCGGGGCCTATATTGGTTGGACAAAGCAATGATTCTGCTTGGGCATTGTTAGATACCACGATCGTTTTTACCGTAGTGGGGACTAATTCTTACGGCTGCTTGGATACAAGTTATGCCACAGGTAATATTATCTACAATTCTCCAAATCTTGGAATCACCGCAGCACCCGACAGTATCTTCTTAGGGCAAAGCACGCAACTTAATGCAACAGATAATGCAAGCTATAACTATCAGTGGTTGCCCGATACAAGTCTAAGTTCACTCATTCAATACGACCCTACAGCCGAACCTAGAACTACTACCACCTATTACTTAAATGTAGTCAATGAGTTTGGATGCCTTAGTACAGATTCTATTACTGTTTTTATAAAAGCCCCTATCTGCGACTTACCTGTTGTTTTTGTACCCTCCGCTTTTTCGCCTGATGGAGATGGGCACAACGATATTTTATATATAAATGGCAATAATATTATCGAGCTCAACTTTGTTTTATACAACCGATGGGGGCAGAAAGTATTTGAAACTAATGACCAAAATATAGGATGGGATGGCAGCTTTGAAGGGGCCGCATTAGCCCCGGATGTATATGGCTACTATATGCAGTGTACCTGTGACGATGGAAGCCAACAATTTGTAAAGGGAAATATTACACTCCTTAAGTAGCATAAATTATATTATTAATTCTTCGAGATACTATTAACTGTTTAGCCTAATATGAAATTGATATCTGTTCTTCACCTGTTTACTGTGCTAGCTTTGCTACTAGGTACATCAACAGCCAATGCTACGCATATGGTAGGAGGGGAGATAAATTATCGTTGTTTAGGGAATGATCAGTATGAAATAATGGTTACGGTATTTAGAGACTGTGACACAGGAGTACCGTGGTTTGATAATCCAGCTTCGGTAGGTGTTTTTGATGTTAATGATTCGTTGATTTATGATTTAAGATTGAGTCTTCGTAACAACGATACCTTAGATTTGAATTTAAGCGATCCTTGTTTGGTAGCACCACCTAATGTCTGTATACATACCACCACGTATTTAGATACGGTTAGTTTAGCTTTTATAGCCGGCGGTTATCAGGTGGTTTATCAGCGTTGTTGCCGCAATCAGGATATTGTTAATATTGTTGCACCTACCTCTACAGGGGCTACTTATACGTCCTTTATATCAGAAGAGGCTCTTTTGGGTTGCAACAGTTCCGCTATATTTAATGAATGGCCGCCTGTTTATATCTGTGCGGGGGTTCCTATTGTATACGATCATTCGGCCTTAGATAGTGATGGCGATTCAATCGTATATGAACTCTGCACCCCTTATACTGGTGCTACGCCCTCTCAGTCAATGCCTCAGCCTCCAATCAATCCTCCCTACAACCCTGTTACATGGTTGCCACCCTATGGAGTTGATAATATGTTAGGTGGGCCTGATTCGCTAATTATTGACGCTCAAACGGGTTTACTCACCGGAACTCCCGATATTATAGGGGTTTTTGTGGTGGGGGTTTGCGCTAAAGAGTACAGAAACGGACAATTAATTTCAACTACAAGGCGCGATTTTCAGTATGTAGTAGGGCAATGTGGTCGTATATCCTCTTCTTCCTTTTTTGCCCCTGATGTGCAATGTGACAATTCATTAATTGTAAATTTTCAAAATAATAGTTCGTCGATCGGTAGTGGATTTTTATGGTCTTTTGGAGATAGTTCAAATTTGATTAATTCTACAGTGGCTAATCCTACCTATATATACCCCGATACGGGGCTATACAACATCACCTTGATTGTTGATCCCGGTACATTGTGTGCCGATACTTCTTCACAACAAGTTTATTTACAATACGAATCGATTCAAACAAATTTTGATGTAAGCACCGTCAATTGCACCGATTCTTTTTATTTAGACGTTACCGATCTCACGATTGATACAATTAGTAATATTATCCAATGGAATTGGGATTTTGGTAATGGACAAAGTGATACAATACCGTATCCTACTACGGTATATAGCAATTCAGGCAGCTATATTATTCAATTAGACGTTCTGGCAGCCAATGGATGTACAGCAAGGTACACCGATACATTCAATTTAGACTTACCGCGTATATTTAGTGCAGACACCGTTGCTATATGTCCTGGCGATAGTGGTGTAGTTCTTAATCCGGGGGGCAATCCTAATCACCTTTATCAGTGGTCGCCTAACATTAATTTAAGTAGTGATACGGTGGCTAGCCCTGTTGCCTTTCCGACGGCCACTACCAACTATAATGTGACAGTAGTGGTCCCTAATGGAATCGATACTTGTTTGTTAGAACGCAGTATTACCGTTTTACAGTCTCCGCCTATTACGTTGACGGTTTCTGAGGATACCTTTAGTTGCATAGATTCAGTAATGCTGTACGCTCAATCCAATACTATTTTAGTAGAATGGTCTACCACATCTGACTTTAGTACCATTATCTCTACAGGGGATAGTTTGAAGGTGCCGGTCGTGGCTGCCGTACGATATTATGTTCGAGCGACTAATCCATTCAATTGTTATTTAGTTGATTCTATAGACGTTGTTCAGCGGACGACTGCAATTGTAGCTTTGGCCGATTATCAACTGATTCGCTGTGATACCACTCTCGAGATTCAGTTCAATGATTTAACTACCGATAGTTCGGCAGGTCCAATAGTAAGTTGGGAATGGCAATTTGGAGATGGTGCTATTTCCATGTTACAGCATCCTATTCATCAATACAGTCAATCAGGTACTTATTTAGTTGTTTTAACAGTCACGACTTCTGAGGGTTGTTTTGGAATTTACCAATGGCCTTTGTCGATTCAGTTGCCTTTGGTCAACAGCTTGGATACTGTAGGTATATGTCCTGGCTTTACTGCTGTTCAGCTCAACCAAGGAGCCAATCCCGCCCTAAATTATCAGTGGTCACCCGCTACAGGATTGAATAGTGTTTCAGTGGCGAGTCCAATTGCCAACCCAAGCGTTCCAACAACCTATACTGTTACAGTAACGGCTGTTAATGGCCTAGATACCTGTGCCAATGTACAGCAAATTCATGTCAACTTTCCGCCACCATTTTCAGTTTCTGTTCCTAGTTTAAGTATATATTGTGGTACCACCGTTGATATACAAGCGACAGCAACTGTCACGGCTTGTACCTTCGAATGGTCCGGCGATCCGAGTTTTAATGCTATTTTAGGAACGGGCAACCCCTATACCGCTACGCCTTTTACATTTCCATTTGCTGCCTACTATGTGCGTGCTACCGACCCTTACGGCTGTACGGCCACAGACCTTGCTTTAGTTCAACAAAACCCAGTGCCCCTACCCGTAGCTTTTAGCTATACCTCCTTGGGTTGTTCAGATACGATCGCTATACAATTTACCGATTTAACAAGCAGTTCTCCTTCGAGTCCTCTTGTGCAATGGTTATGGACGACTTCCGACGGCCAAAGTTCTACATTACAAAACCCAATTTTTGTTTTCACGCAGAGTCAGCCTACTGATATTACGCTACAGGTTATCAATTCGGATGGATGCATCGGACAATTAACTCAGTCACTTCAGTTAAATATTGCGCGTATTAACAATGATAGTTCTCTAGTTTTATGTGGAGGCGATTCGACCGTTCAGCTCAATCAAGGAGGAAATCCAAATCTTAATTATAGTTGGTCACCTGCTGCCTACGTTTCGAACGTAAATGCGGTGTCACCCGTTGTTAATCCTCCTCAAACTCCTTTCACTTACACTGTTACCGTTACGGGGGTTTCTAGTGTCGATAGCTGCTTTGCCGTACACGATATAACCCTTACACAAGCACCGCCGATTACGATAGAAGTTCCCAAAGATACGGTAGTTTGTTCTCCTTTGTTCAATATTCAAGCCTCGGTGATGAATGCGCAGCAAATTGATTGGTCTTTTAGTCCTACATTTTCTCCGGTGGCCATTTCTAATGTTACCAATTTTTATTTGGGCTTGCCAGCAGCTCCTTACGATTTACAACTCTATATACGTGCTACAGATACATACGGCTGTATTGCCGAAGATACGGCAAGGGTGCTAAGACGAGACATAGATTTGCCGGTACAATTTGTTAGTTTACCTTCGTCTTGCGATGATACGCTCGACCTTACTTTGCTCAATACAACAAGTTTACCTACGGGGATTACTGCTAGTAGTTGGACTTGGACTTTGGCAGACGGTACCACAGCCAATACTTACAATGCTAGCGCACAAATAACCAACAACGATACAAGTATTATAAGGCTCAATTTGGTAGCAGAAAATGGCTGTACAGGATCTTATGAAGATACCCTCGTATATTATATTCCTGCCTTGAACGGTCCGGACAGTATCGGATTGTGTGCCTTTGATTCGATTCAACTCAACCCCAACGGTTCGGATGCATTGATTTATACCTGGTCACCTGCTGCAGGATTAAGTAGTACAACTGCTTCCTCTCCGATGGCACAAGCCGATTCAACCACGCTATATACCGTTACTGTAACGGCCATAAATGGCTTGGATAGCTGTACCGAAGTACATCAAGTATTGCTTAGTGCCGATACCTTTCAATTTGAGGTGATGCCAGATACCGTTCTTTGTGTCAATCAGATTATGTTATCGGTTGTAGCTCCTACTGCTAGTTTCATTGAGTGGGCTATTGATCGGGATTTCAATTTTGTCATTGGGCAATCTTCACAAATTCAAACGAGTATTAATGATAGTCGGTGGTTTTATGTGCGAGGTAATTCTTTGTACGGTTGCACAGCGAGCGATTCTGTTTTTGTACAATATCGTGGCAATAATATTCCTGTTGATTTTGAAATGGATTTAGTTAGTTGTCAAGATTCTGTTTTGATTCAATTTTATGAAACATCAGGAGACAGTACTATCTTAAGTTGGAATTGGGATTTCGGAAACGGTCAAACCGCTTTTGTACAAAACCCCCTAGTTGGCTTTCTTGTCGATTCTACCTACCTTGTTCATTTAACAATTACTGTCAAGGGTAACTGTAATGGTGTCCAAGAAAAGCCGCTTCAAATACAAATTCCAAGAAGTAGCTTGCATGTGCAAGATAGTATTATTTGTCGAGGGGATAGTATTGTACTTTCGGTTGCTACCGATAGCAGCCTAAACGTACTGTGGTACCCCAATCAGTCCATCTCAGACCCTTTCTCTTTAAACCCTATTTTTTATCCGGATTCTAATCAAAGCTATGTGGTCCGAATTTACGCATTCAATAGCTTAGGGGCCTCTGTCGACACTTGTTGGCTGGAAGACAGCATACAAATAAACGTTAAAAACCCACCTATAATAGCCCTTTATTATGATAGTCTTTCTTGTGACACGATTGCTGATTTATTAGTGTCAAGTTCGGATGATGTTCAATTTATTTGGTCCGATAACCCTAGTTTTTCCCCTGTATTAAATAGTGATAGTACTTGGACTGTTTTGCAAAATACGACCGCCAAAACCTACTATATTGAAGCTACTGATACTGCAGGATGTTCTGTGAATGATAGCATTACGGTTATAAGTCGGCAATTATCTATAAATCTGCCCGAACGGCAGGTTTTTTGCGATAGTCAAGCAATTAGCTTGTCTCTAACAAATCTCTCTCAAATAGATTCCCTGACCTATACATGGTCGCCTTCTTCCATTGTTCAATCAGGACAAGGCAGTGATTCGGTTCAATTGCTTGCCTACAACGGTTTTGTTCAGGTGATTGTTCAAAATCAATATGGCTGTATGGATTCGGCAGCGACAGCATTGGCAGTGGCTAATCCATTTAATTTAGTACTTAATGCCGATAGTATACTTTGTGACCCTCTTACCAGTCTGTGGGCCTACAGTACTGCTCTCTCTATTCAGTTCGATTGGTATAGTCAGCCTAATCTCAGCAATTTAATAGGGCAGGGTGGGCAAATCCCTATCATGGTATCTGATAGTTTACAAAGCTATTACGTTCAAGCTAGCGATAGCTTAGGCTGTTCGAAGGTTGATTCTGTACAGTTTCAGTTTAAGCCAGTATCAATATTCGTCGATTCGGCAATAATCTTGTGTAAAGGAGATACAGCAATATTAACAGCTTATAATCTCTTGTCTGACGATAGCTTAAGCTACAATTGGTCTCCAGAATTAGATATTTTATCTGGGCAAGGGTCGCAGCAGGTGCAAGTAGCACCACTAAGCGCTTCTTATTATACATTAACTGCCCAAAATCAGTTGGGTTGTATTGCTACACAAACAGCTTATGTAGCCATCAGCACGGGCCCTGTAAATGTAGATATTACGGCAGATAAAGATAGTTTTTATGTAGGGGATATAATACAACTTAATACGAACTTTCAGGCAGACTACAGCTATTTGTGGCAAGAGGATTCAACCTTAAATAATCTTACTATCTTTAATCCATTAGCAAGTCCAGTCTCCAATACAAGCTACTTTCTTACGGTGGTGGATAGTAATGGCTGCATAAGCAAGGATTCAATATCTTTAATTTTGTTGGAATCTATTTGCCAAGAACCTAATATATTTATAGCCAATGCATTTAGCCCTGATAAGGATGGTTATAATGACAAAATTTTTATACAGGGTACTGGCAT
>CAJQQM010000189.1 GCA_905480485.1 uncultured Aureispira sp. | reverse complement strand
CGGCTTTTAACGGGGTACAATTTAATGTAGTTTCTTCTTTCTAGAACGTTTCCCTTGATTAAATATTTAATAGATGATAATATATATAAGCGCATGCAGTATACTGCATGCGCTTTTGTGTACAAAGAAGATAGGACTTGCCTTGTAGGAACGGCCTGCATCTTGTATACCCCGTCAAACAAATGTTTTTCAGGATTCAAGTTTTGAAAAGATGCTTTAAACACGGTCTATCGTCGTTTTAATAAATTATTTTTGATTGGGGTCATATACAGCATGCAATGGCTGTCAAAACAAAACAAAAATACTATTTGCTGTACAAGTGTAAGTTGGGTACACAATAAAGAAGGCTGATTAGTAACAAACCCTATCATTTTTGCATCAATTAGCAGCACTACACTCCTAATGATAACAGATAAGATTAAAAATTGTCTTTTTTATTTTGATCAGCTAAATTCTTATTATTCATTTTAAATTATTTTATGAAAGTAGTAAAGCTAATACACGGTGTTTTGTTCGTATTTGGGTCATTTATAGCTGCTGGTCAGCTTACTTTGTCTTGTGGTACAGATATTAATTCTGATAATATTTCTGATCTTCGATTGCAAAATCAGCAATGGATAGAATCGGATGGTTTTTCACAACACCGGAACTATATCGGAACTACCTATTTTGTACCTGTTCAGATACATATTATTCGGCAGAATAATGGTACGGGTGGTATAAATGCTACCGATGCATTGGCTGCTTTTAATCGGATGAACGCGCATTACATAGAGGCATCAATTCATTTTTATCAATGTTCTGCAATCAATTATATTGACGATGATACTTACTATAATTACGACAAATCGCAAAAAAATGATTTAGATAATGATTATGGGGTATCTAATGTTGCTAATATTTACGTCGCTAATACGACCACTAGTGGTAGTTCTAATATTTGTGGACATGCTGCTTTCCCCGGCGGCATCGATCTTATCATTCAGAGTAAATCTTGTATGAAAAATGGTAGTACCTTGATACATGAAATGGGGCACTATCTAGGTCTGTATCATACCCATGAAACTTCTTTTGGAGATGAATCTGTCAATGGATCTGATTGTTTGGTCGATGGTGATTTGATTTGTGATACACCGGCCGATCCTCGCTTGAATACGTCGAACAACCTTAACCAATCGGGCTGCACTTACTATGGTTCGGATTTAGACGAAGATGGTATTCTTTATCAGCCGATGACCGAAAATTTTATGTCTTATTCGGGAAAGGGTTGTCGTATCGCCTTTACCGACGGGCAACGTGCCAAAATACATAATACTTTATTGACAAGTCGCAATTATCTAAACTGCAACAACAATCAGGCTTTGGCGTCTTTTTTTTATGTACGTGCTAACGATGATTGTACAACGGGTAAGCAGTTTGATTTTTACAATGCGGCACTTGGTAATCCGGCGGTACATATGTGGGATTTTGGCGATGGTACTTTAGGGTCTTTTGCTGAATCACCAACGCACAGCTATGCTAATCCGGGTATTTATACCGTTCGACATACAGTTTTAAGTATTACAGGTTCCGACTTTTATGAACAAAAAGTTCTTGTAGGTGCGGTGGCGCCTCCGTATTTTAACGATTTTGAAAGCAGCGATGCCCTGGACGATTTTGAAATTAAAATGCAAATGAAAAATACCTTGAGCCGAAGTACTCTACTATCTAGCGGAGGAACCGCTGCTTTGTTGTTGGAGGGGACTGAAGGCAGTGCATTAGGCAGCCCTTTTTTCAAAACACCCACAGTGGCGAATGTATTCGATTTTTTATTCAACCCATATTTCAAATCGGCGGTATATTTGTGTGTCGATGCCACGAATCAAAGCAACTTGCAACTTAGTTTTGACAAACGACAGTTTCGTTACGGGAATGATAATTATACCAATGTGCGGATTACGGTCAATGGACAAGCGGTACATCCTGTGCTGCAGGTCAGTACAGCGAATATCGATGATAATGTATTCAGTACGGTAACGATAGATTTGTCGGCCTATGATGGACAGGTGTTCACCTTGGGGATAGAAGGGTCGCATCGTTACAAAGTAGATCGAACTACTAGTTTAAGTGGTTCTGGTACCTTCATAGACAACCTCGATATTTCAAGTAGTACGGTTATATCACCGCTCGAATCAATTGAAGACCATGAATTATCAGCCTATCCAAACCCTACTAGCAATTGGGTTTATATTTCAGGCCTTGAAGCTAGAGGTGCAGCATCGATAATGGTCTTAAATCAATTGGGGCAATCGGTTCGTTCCAACGTAATGGTCGAAGATAAAGGTTTTGGAGAATGGCGTTTAAGTGTAGAGCACCTAAACCCTGGGGTCTATTTTATTCATGCCGAAAATACGGTCATTAAGGTCCAAAAATTGTAAATAATACTACTGCATCTTAATTATTTTCCAAACGCATAGAGATATATTCCGTTATTTTAATATTATTGTATTCAAATAGTTTATTTGATCATCTTCAATAAATACGGTTTATGAAACAGTTTTTTTTGATTTGTTTTTTGTTTTCGAATTTTGTGGGCAATGCACAGCTTGGGTGCCCTACGCAGATATCAATACCATTATCTACGGTAGATTTTGTCTCGACGATTGCAAGTGCTAAGCCGGATTCTGTTCAAAAAGAACTAAAGACGAATGCGTTTAATTTTATTGAAAACTGCTGGTTTTTCGACGGTTTAGTCGGCTTTAATGGATTACGATCTACTTCATTGAACACCACTGCCTTTTCTGTAGCAGGACGTGTGGGCAAAAAATGGTATTTAGGCGAATTAAATAAATGGCAATTCGGGGCACAGGCTACCTTCATGCGTATGGGGCTTTCTTTTGGCTTGCCACAAAATATTAGCGGTTCCGTTGCTAATTCAACCTTGCTTTACTTTGCGCCATCTGGGGGCTTTATCAATGCTATTCAGTTCAACGATAAATATGCCTTAGAAGCCAACCTTAATGTGGGTTTTAATATGATGTTCACCTTTTTTAGTTCAGTCAACGGTACTTTTCGTCAGGATGCAACCATTGTACAGCCCGGGTTTATGATGAATCCATGTGTCAAGTTTAGAATCAAAAGCTTGGCGATTGGATTAGACATTGCTGTATTGTACAGCGGAGCAGCTAATTATAAAATTATAGATAATAGTGGGGGGAGTCTTAGTGCTACTGCTAATGCAGGAACGCTCTACATCACTTCGATTACCCTAGGCAAAACTTTCT
>CAJQQM010000188.1 GCA_905480485.1 uncultured Aureispira sp. | reverse complement strand
GATTCTTATCTAGATGCTGCTTTGTTATTCGCTCGCTCTATTTTTTTTAGCGTCTATAAAGCTTTTGATGAACAATACTAAAGCGACTGCAGTACTCAGAAGCATCACAGATATCCGAGCAACTGCCATCATGTCGTCGCGGCCCATTGCACCGGTCAAAGGCTTTATTAAACCAACTAATATAAGTAGCGTAAGAACCACTGCTACGTGCGCTATTATTTTATTTTCATTCTTAACACCACTATAGCACAACAACAACAAAACACCAATTACAGTTGGTATCAATGCCGTCGGTGAGGGGGTATCAGAGGATAAGTATCCCCAGGCAGAAAGGGCTATTAATATAATTGCGTTCAACAAGCTTGCGGTATGTGCTTTCATTATAGTTTAGATTAAAATTTATGATTCAATTAAGTAAATTTATTTACAATATTTAAATATAAAGCCATTTGTCCTAATAATTAAATTTTAGACCTATTTGATTTAGATAGGCCTATAGATAAGACAAATCGTCAAGTTTGGAGGGCATCACAGAATATATCTTTTTATTTTTAATTAATGGCCCGCCCAAAACAAATCATTATTATTCAATAAAGGTGCCACTCCCCTCTAATAAGGTTTGCGTATGATAGACTCTTTTTAGTAGCTTTTTTACAAAAAGTAGACTTCCAAGCATTTTACTTGCATTAGAATCAATCCCGTGTAAAATAATCCAGAATAAAAAAAGATCTATTCCACCAACTTCCGTTTTAATCAAATAATTCTCTAATTTTATAGTTCTTTTATTTCTGTTATTTATTGAATTGTTAATTTTATGCGAAATATTGCGACATTTATATACCTTTTTTGTTGTTTAAACTTACCGGCACAAAATGTTGGAACCTTAAGCAATCAGGCTGCTTCTGTAAACGGATACACACTTTTTTCTCCAAACCCGGATACCAACACCTACCTTATCGATAATTGTGGTCATTTAATGCATCGTTGGTCGAGTAGTTATTATCCCGCCTTGTCGGCCTACCTTCTTGAGGACGGTAGTTTGCTAAGAACCTGCCGATTGAACAACCAAACCTTTACTCAAGGGGGCAGTGGCGGAAGAATTGAACGTTACGATTGGGACGGAAATCTGATTTGGGAATTTAATTTTTCGAATGCTCAATATTGTCAACATCACGACATTGAATACTTAGACAATGGTCATATTTTGATACTGGCTACCGAACTAAAAACGCAAGCCGAATGTATAGCAGCTGGCAGGGACCCTAATTTGTTGCAAGACGGAAAAATATGGGCAGAATTTGTGGTAGAAATTGCCCCTGTAGGAACAGACAGTGGCACAGTTGTGTGGGAGTGGCACAGTTGGGATCATATGGTGCAAAACTATGATATGACAAAATCTAACTACCAAGCACAAGCAAATATACCTAATAAATTTAACTTGAATTACGTAGGCAACAATAGCAAAGCCGATTGGATGCATGCTAATTCGATAGATTACAATGCTAGCCTTGACCAAATCGTATTGTGCAGCAAAAAATGGTCTGAGTTGTGGGTTATAGATCACAGCACAACTACCGCTGAAGCACAGGGTGAAACAGGAGGTAATGCAGGTATGGGCGGCGATATTTTGTATCGTTGGGGCAATCCTATTTGTTATGGGCAAAATGGACAAAAATTGTTGTTTGATCCTCATGATATTCATTGGATAGACAGCGGCATGGTCGACGCCGGCAAACTTATGATATTTAATAATGGAAAAAATCGAGGATGGTCTTCGGTAGACATTATACAACCGCCTGTTGACAATAGTGGACAATACACCTTGTCGGGAAGTCAGTACGGTCCTAGTTCTACAGATTGGTCGTATAGCGACCCCACTCCTACTAATTTTTTTGCTATAAGAATATCGGGGGCACAGCGGATTGATAATGGGAATACACTCATTTGCAGTGGCCCCGACGGCTATTTTTTTGAGGTCGACAGCAACAACAACAAAGTATGGGAATATATTAATCCTGTTACCGTTAACGGAATCAGTACACAAGGACAAGGTTTGGCAGGAGGCAACTCCGTATTTAGGGCCTACCGATACAGCCCTAACTATGCAGGGTTTGCCGGTCGAACACTCACACAGGGGTTGCCAATCGAACTCAATCCGAACAGCTCGAACTGCAGTCTTTTCACCAATCTTCCTACACTAGACTTTTCCCACCACCTTGAGATTTACCCCAATCCCTTTGACCAACATATACACATCAAACAACCACCCGCTCCAAACGAGCTTGATGTAGTTGTTTACAATATTATGGGACAGGTGGTGTTCGAAACGAAGCTTAGTGATACCAATTATACTATTCATTTAGCATCCTTGCCCAAAGGCAGTTATATTCTTCGTCTTGGCAATCACCCCGCTACTATTGTCCTTAAAAATTAGTCGTAGTATTATTCTGTTGAAGTTTCAGGGGAACAGATGTCCAAAATGGTGTGTTGAATGCTCAAATATAGCTGTTCGATTCTGAATAAATTTTTATTTTCCCTCCTAATTAACTTATAACCTATTATTTACAAAAATATTTGCCGATTCAAACATCTAGAATTATATTGTAGTATCTTAAAAAAAATTAAAGTTTAATTTACTATGGTCCATTCTTTTTTGTTATGCGTTTTGGTTCTATCTAGTTGTTTTTCGAAGGCACAAACGATGACCGATTTTTTTTCAAGTTCTAACCTTGATGTAGCAATGGTTGGGATAGACTATTCGGAAGTTAAGTTGGTAGGGGCCGAGGGTTTTAGCGACCCTCCTAAAATTCAAAGCTATTATTTTGGTGCTTGGAATGGATTGCTGATTTCAGAAATTGACAAATATGACGTCAAGTCAGCCTTCTCGAAAAAAAACATACACTATCACCTTAATGTCGTCGAAAAAGGAAATCTAGCTGTTGATTATATCAACCTTGTTACGAATGCTACGCCTCCGTTTTTTACAAACGAAAAACTACAAGAAATCATCAGTCGCTACAATTGTGAAGCTGTTGAGGCGCCTTTCGGAATAAGTTTAGTAGCACATAGCTTGAATAAGCTGCAAGAAAGAGCCTATTACTATGTTGTGATCTTCAATCCAAAAACCAAACAAATTTTATTCTCAGAAAAAATTTTTGGTGACGCCGGAGGCTTTGGCTTCCGTAATTATTGGGCACGGTCGTACTACAATGTGCTGAACGAAATCAAAAAATCGAAATTCAGAAAATGGAAAAAAGAAGCCACTAGGAAATAACTCTAAACGTTAGCTTGGGCAATTGCTTACCACTATAAAATGGTTTGTGAGGTATTTTATTCCGTAAACTCTGCATAAGTTCTTTTTTTGAAAGGGTACAAGCCCGGTATTTAGGCTAGCTAGCTACGTAGGTAGGCTGCCAACATTTTTTCCAATAATTCATCTTTAGACAAGTGGGCCAACTCTCTTTTGTACGCAGCCCTGCTTTCATCGTCTATTAAATCACCAAGGGGTTTTTCACGCGCTATTTTTCGGGCCTCCAAAAGGGCTTTGTTCATTAATTGTTCCTCAAATCCGGGTACATCGACATACTCCATATCTAATTTAAGCTGCGCTGCAATTTCTTGCATCTTTTCTTCCTCCGTTTCAAATAGAAAAGTAAGGGAAATACCTGAATCGCCAATGCGCGAAGTGCGGCCACTACGATGTGTATAAGATACCGCGCTATCGGCGTGGTGGTACTGTATCACAAAACGCACGGCTGTAATATCAATACCCCGGGCAGCGACATCGGTTGCCAACAATAGGTTAATATGACCGTCCCGAAATTGTTGCATGACCTTACTGCGCAAGCCTTGCGGCAAATCGCCGTGCACCGCACCGCACTTAAATTTGTTTTTAGACAATTGTCGGTGCAACTTTTGAACGCCTGATTTAGTTCTACAAAAAACGATCCCTTGCTGATTGCCAAAACGGGTAAGGTAATACAATAAGACACTTTGTTTTTCTTCGGCCCGCAACACTACTGCACGATGAACAATTTCATGATTGGTACTTATGTCTTCACCTATCCTAATTTTTTTGAGGTTGCGTTGCAGGTGGTTTTTGATAAGTATGTGAATAGCGTCGGGCATCGTCGCCGAAAACAACCATGAGTTGTAGCTGCGATCTGTTGTATCTAAAATTCGATCAATATCTTTTTGAAAGCCCTTTAGCAACATTTCATCAGCTTCGTCAAAAACAACGGTATCTAAATCCTGGAGTCGCACAATTTTTCGTTCGACCAAGTCCATCAAGCGTCCGGGTGTCGCCACCAAAATTTGAACCCCGTTACTCAAATCGTGTATCTGCGTTTTGATGGGCACCCCACCATAAATTGCCTGAACCTTTAGCCCCTCCACCGTACTCGCTAATTGTGTCAACTCCTGTCCTACTTGTTCGCAGAGTTCGCGGGTAGGCACCAAAACAACCGCTTGAATCTTTCCTTTAGAAACCTCTACGCGCTCGACTAAAGGAATTCCGTACGTAAATGTTTTACCTGTCCCGGTAGCTGAACGTGCCGCAAAATCGCCTACATGTGTCCGTAACAGAGGAATCGCTTTTGCCTGTATTTCGGTAGGCTTCATAATGCCCTTCGCCTGAAGAAATTTAAGTGTTTTGTCTTGTATTCCTAACGTTTCAAAGTCTTGTGTCATAGTTGCTGTATTCTACGGTTGAACAACAAAATACAAACTTCTAACGATATTGAAGGCTACTTGCCAAAACAATCCTCAGTTGAACGGCTTAATAAAACCTAAGAAGCGCTCCAACGCCTTACAGCTTGATTAATTTGGAATTGAATAATAGTTTGTCTGATGCCATTACCCTAAGCAAGTAGAGTCCTCGATTTAG
>CAJQQM010000187.1 GCA_905480485.1 uncultured Aureispira sp. | reverse complement strand
AATGAAAGATATGCCCAAGCACACATCAGCAGGCTATATTTTCTGGAAAAATGTAGGAAAAACACTTAAAAAAGCGAGTGTTTATCTCGGGGTTTTTCGCAAGATTTTTGGGGCCGGTTCCTCCTAAAACAAGTTGGGCAGGTACTTTATAGTGCCTTGACTTTACAACTAGCCAATTCAGTAGCTTTAACTGCGGTTTTGTATGTTTTCCAAAATTTTTTAATCTAATTCAGCGCATGGGCACCAAGCATTGTTCAAAGCGTTGAAAGAGCGTCAATCAGAATAAAATAGGCATGCGAATTATCTTATTTACCGGCAAGGGCGGCGTAGGCAAAACAACCACAGCAGCAGCAACAGCCTTAAAATGTGCACAAAAAGGATTAAAAACACTGGTAGTTTCGACCGACCCGGCACACAGTCTTTCGGATGCATTAAATATTGAACTACAGCCTGAACCCACGGTGATTAGTGAAAATCTGTGGGGGCAAGAGTTTGATGTGTACTATTCCATGAAAAAAAATTGGGATAATATGCGTCATTTGATGCTTTCTATTTTTAAGTGGAAAGGAGTCAGTAATGTAGTAGCAGAAGAATTGTCGGTGTTGCCAGGAATGGAAGAGGCTTCTGCTTTTTTGTGGATAGAAAAGTATTATCGAGAAAAATTTTATGATGTCTTGATTATCGATAGTGCACCGACAGGAGAAACCCTAACCTTACTAACCTTACCTCAGGTGATGCAATCGTGGTTAACCAAGGCTTTTCCTGGACAAAAACTGGTAATCAAAACCCTTGGCAAGGTACTAAATAAGACAAAAGGGATTCCTTTAGACAAAGGCTATGATGAGTTGCAGAATTTGTTTAGCAAACTAGAACAAGTGCAAAAAGTTATGCTCAATCCTAAGGTTTGTTCGATACGAATTGTGGCAAATCCCGAACGGATGGTTATTCAAGAGGCAAAACGCGCGTTTACTTACCTTAATCTTTATGGATATAATGTCGATGCCATCGTGGTTAACCGAATACTACCCGAAATTGTAGGTGCCAAAGGAAGTCTGTTTGAGCAATATGTCAAAAGTCAGACAGATTATATTAAAGATATTGAAGAAAGTTTTCAGCCGCTACCGGTTTATAAAGTGCTTCATCAAGGGGCAGAGGTGTTTGGCTTGGACTTATTGGACCAAATCGGAACAGCTATTTATGGGACAAACAATCCCCACGAAATTTTTCATGCTGAAAACCCTTTTAAGGTTAAAGAATTTAGCCAATACTATAAAATATCCATTTATTTACCTTTTATAAAAGACAACGAATTTAAATTAGATAAATTTGGGGATGAGTTGATTATTGAAGTAAATGGACGTAAAAAAAGTGTCCTATTACCAAGATTCGCTAATTTTCTTCAGTTAGATGGACATGCTTTCGAAAATGCTTGGCTACATATCCGTTTAAACAAAAACTAATATGAAAACATCAATCACTTGGGAATGTAAGTTTTTTGACGATTTGAAAAATACAGATTTGTATGCTATTGGTCATTTACGACAAAAGGTTTTTGTGGTAGAACAAGATTGCCCTTATATAGATTTTGATTTTAAAGACTTGAAATGTTGGCATGTGATGGGCTGGGACGAAGCAGGGACCTTAGTAGCGACGACTCGTTTGGTGCCGAAGCAGGTTTCTTATCCAAATGACATTGCTATTGGAAGGGTGGTAACAGATGCTTCTGTCAGAGGCTTGGGAGTAGGTCGAGGCTTAATGCAACAATCTATAGCCTTTTGTTGGGATATTTTTGGCAAGCAAAATATTAGAATTTCAGCGCAAGATTATCTCTTGAAGTTTTACCAAAGCCTTGGTTTTGCACCGACCACCAAAAAATACTTGGAGGATGGAATTCCTCATACCGAAATGTATATGGACCTGCTACCGGCGCATTAATTCTTTTTAAAGTTGTATTTTTTACTTGCTTTTCTATGCTTAGTCTCGTTTCTATCATCATACAATAACGACAATGAATTTATGTATTGATATCGGTAATACAAGGGTGAAGCTGGCGATATTTGACAGCAATCAACGTTGCAAAAAGGTATTCGTGCAAGCATCTATTAAGTTACAATTCATAGATAATTTGTTCGATCAATGGAAGATAACAAAGATTATTTTGTCGGCGACAGGTACCCTACCTAATGAATGGTTGTTTTTTTTACAACAAAAGGATATAAAGATAATTGAATTAAATGCTGATGTAGCACTGCCTATTATTAATCGTTATGCGAGTCCTTCTACCTTGGGCAACGATCGGTTGTCGGTGGTTGTAGCCGCACAGGATTTATTTCCAAAGCAACATGTTTTGGTGGTAGATGCCGGCACTTGTATTACCTATGATTTTGTAGACGCGGCGGGTGAATATTGGGGCGGGGCTATTCTTCCTGGGATACAAATGCGTTTTAGAAGTATGGCTCATTTTACAGCTAAATTGCCCGAAGTAAAAGCCTTGAAACCAGCCTCGTTTATAGGCGATACCACCACACATTCTTTACAGTCGGGTGTTATGTATGGTGTTTTACACGAACTAAATGGCTTCAAAGCTCAATATGAACAACAATTTGGTCAATTAAAGCTAATAATTACAGGAGGGGATGCTTCATATTTTGAAAGTCAACTTAAAAATGAGATATTTGCGGAGCCTAACTTAGTCTTGATGGGTTTGAACACAATACTGGAATACAATTCTAAATAAACGAAGCTAATCGAAGCTTCAATATCATAAACAATTTTACATGCATAAGCATTTTAATAAATCTTATATTCTAGGCTCTTTTTTGCTAGTTTTATTGTTCGGTGCTGAATGGGCACAAGGGCAGTATGCACGGGGCAATTCACCTTATTCACGCTATGGACTTGGCGATTTAAGAGGAAGTTTATTTACGCCCAATGCATCTATGAGTGGGGGTCTTTCGGCCACTTACAGAAGTTATTGGGATATTAATTTAGCGAATCCTGCCTCTTTAGGCAAACTTCGTTTTACCTCTTTTCAGCTAGGAATTGATTATCAACATAGTGAATTATCTGAGAAAAATACCGGTAAAACTGCTCAGGCAGACAATGGTAATCTGAGCTATATTTCTATGGCTTTTCCTATTACTAAAAGCTGGGAAGTGATGCGTGATACGCTTCGTAGAGGGGTTCCTGTACAATGGGGGATGGGCTTTAGTTTATCACCTTATTCATTTGTTAATTATGACGTATCGGTTATTCGTGAGGTAGCAGGTATCGAGGATATACGGTTTAACTACACCGGAGAAGGGGCAAAGTACCGAGTTAATTGGTCAAACGGGTTTACGTACAAAGGTATTTCAGCAGGCGCAAACCTAGGTTTGTTATTTGGTAAAATATCGAACAGTACCTATATCGATTTTCAAGATAGTACACACAGTACGGCCTTCGATGAACAATTTGTTGTGGATGAAAACGGCGCAGGATTTATATGGGATATTGGTTTGCAATATGAGTATGTGATTAAGAGTAAAATAGCCAAAACATCGCCCGACCCTAATTATAGCATTGATAACAAAATTACGATTGGCGCTTATGCAGGCGGAGTATCAAATATTGCAACGGTTTCAAATCAGCAATATACTCGTCAAAGTCAGTATCATGGAGTCGACACCATTCAAAACATCAACGGTGTAGAAGGTTTGTTAAGCATGCCAATTAAAATAGGAGGCGGTATATCTTATGGTAGAGAAATGGGTTTTATGATTGGGTTTTCGTACGAATCCGAATTGTGGTCTATGTTTAAGAGAAATGATGTGGTGGATGAAAACTTGACCGATGCACATCGTTTTGCTATTGGAATGCAGATTATACCAGATTTTGCTGATTACTCTAGCTATTTTAATCGGATACGTTACCGTGCAGGAATTCACTATGGACTTGATTCTCGGTCTATCTCACCCGATGGACAGCGGTATCAATTAGTTGACTATGGGCTTTCAGTTGGTGCCGGTTTTCCGATGCGTCCACCTAAATCTAAGTCGATTTTAGGCTTCGTAAACCTTGGGATGCAAGTAGGTTATTTGGGGCATCCTGAACTAATTGGAGATATATATTTCCGTGTTAACTTAGGGTTTTCACTCAATTCAAGTGGTTGGTTCAATCGTTCTAAATTTCGCTAAAGTGCGTATTGTTATGAAATCAAACAAAAAAGCTTCAGCCTTGTTGGCTGAAGCTTTTTTGTTTATAGTTAAGCAACTAACAGACAGGAAGTCTTATTTTTGCTCTAACTGTTTAATGGTCTAATTGATACACTGTACCATCATAAAGCGCAATATACACAAGGAAGTTTGGTGGATTTGCTAGGCTATTCTTTTTCGTTTGGAATACCACAAAAGCAAGAAAAACCCAATAACTCCAATAGGCACCCAAGTTAGTGGTCTACTCAATAGAGAGCGTTCTTTTTTTAAGGAGAACTGAATGGGGTCTGTGTTACCCGTCTGAACAAAAGCAGCCCAAAAAGCGGGTAGTTGTGTAATTCCCTGAATATTATCTTGAAGGTAATCGAGCTTTGCTGCTTGCAAAGCCTTATCCTTACTTTGGCCAATACGTAAATTGTGGTAGTAGTGAGCCATAATCTTACTTGTAGAATAATCATTTACTTGCCACAGGCTCATTAGCACCGAAGATGCACCGGCATACGAAAAAGAATGCGCTAGTGACATCACGCCTTCGCCTTGCAAAAATCGGCCATAACCAGTTTCGCAAGCGCTAAGAACTACTAAGTCAGCATCAATATCCATTTGAGCAATTTCATACGCCTTCAGAAAATTATCTTCCACGCCAGAAGGATCATCTGTAAATACGAGACTAGATAGAATGGGATTTTTTTTATCTAGCAAACCATGCATTGCCAGGTGAATGATATTGTAGTTTTGTACATTATTTTTGAAGTTTTGTTCGTTAGCGCTTTGACCACTAAAATAAGTGCCCGGTAGACTTTTCTGCATCATTTTAATCTCTTGTCTAGCCCCTGGAAGTGGCGTAAGTCCTTCTCGAAGGGTTCTAGAGCTCCCTCTATTTGCGGTTGCACTACTTGATGAAACGTTAGGGTAACTAGCAGCGAAAGCCAAAATACCTTTTTTGTCAACAGGGTTGCTTTTATGCTTCTTTTTTTGGTTGAGCATTATTGTTGCGGAATAATTATAACTAATTGGATAGTCCTTTAATAAAAAAGGGTAATTTTTGTAAGCAGCATCACGACTAGGGCGACGACTCATAAAGGTTTCGAAGGGCAAGTGGGCTAAGTGTTGGTCCGGAATTATTATTAGGTGTTTGCCTTTGTTGACATTTTTGACTGCTGCTGATAGATAGGTTTGATAAAAATAGTGACTACATTCTATCAAAAGGGAATCGGCTTTTTCTTCCTGTTCTATAAGATAGGCGTACTTTGTCAGTACTTTGCGCATGTTTACGGTGTGGAGTTTATCTTTAGTAGGGTCAATATTTAGGGGTATAAGCTGAAGACTGTCTTTACTTATTACAAAAACATAATGCATTTGCACTCCCAAGGCGTATTCTATCAGTACAGCGTCTTTTTGGGCTAAGTAGGTCTGTACCGCATTCAGGTCTCCGAGTCCTATGTCGTATCTATGTTTAAAATAACTAGGATACTGATCCATCAGGTACAATTTAAATTCCTCAATTTCCCGATTGATGGTATTTATTTTTTTTAGTAATGCGTTAGATTCTTCGGCTTTCTCTGACTCGAT
>CAJQQM010000186.1 GCA_905480485.1 uncultured Aureispira sp. | reverse complement strand
GATTAAAATGGTTAAAGCATTTTATTTCATTTAAAAATCGCGCACTATCTATCTCTATTTACAAGGGTTTTTTCCTGTACCATTTAGCCTACATAAATCAGATATATCCTCTGTTTTCCTAGCAGTTGTTTCGGCTACAATTTCGTGGTTCTAGCTATCTTTAAGGCGGTTAATCGCCCCTTTTGTTCCCGGATTTGAGGCATTACTTTTTACCTATCTATCGGAGCAAATGCTCCTATTTATGGTAGGTTTTTTTTAATGTTATGAGGAGTCGGTATTGTAGCAATTTCAGCTCATCAGAATGGTCTTCGAAAGACCCTCGATGTCCCGAACCTATAGAATAAAGGCGATAAATAAGTAATACATGAATGGCTTCCTTTTGTACGTGAATCCCGGTTGTTTGCAGCATTCTTTATTTACGGCACATATGCATTTTTAGTTCCTCTTTTGAGTCCGGTTCGTCTAGCTATTTTGGGATTATTTTTCTAATTTTTTGATGGTATTCTTCTATTTTATCCGCCTAAAATTTGATTCTCATTAAGCTAAAAGTTAACTGCATATATCAAATTAAGCAGTTCAAGGTACAAAAATTAAAGCAGTCATAATTTGTTTTTAGTAGGAAGCTTTGTAACTTGTATTACCTAATTTATCACTTATAACCCTGTTTATGAATTCAAAACGAGGCTTAAGAGAACATATATACCACCTGATTGATAACGATGAAGAGCAGTCTTTTGGCAGTCAAGCTTTCGAATTGTTTATCACTCTGCTGATACTACTTAGTATAATGACCATTATACTAGAGTCTTTCGAAGGTGTCAGAAACTTCTATAAGATTTATTTTGATTGGTTTGAAAACCTTACCCTTACTATATTTAGTATAGAATATGTCCTTCGAGTATTTACAGCTGATTATAAGTACAAAGATTTAGATGATTGGGCGCCCTCGGCCTGGCGCTTCATTACCTCTGGCTCAGGTATAATCGACTTGGTTGCAATTGCTCCAATGGTATTTCATTTTATGTCTTTCTTAGGCTTGCACCATATTGGTAAGACCGATTTTAGATTTATACGAATACTCAAAATTACGCGTTTGTTGCGTATATTCAAAATGAATTCTTTTACCAATTCTATAACAGTTGTAGCCGAGGTTTTTTCAGAGAAGAAAGATGATTTGGGCATCACTATATTTGTAACCTTTATTTTACTGTTTGTTTCAGCTACCATAATGTGGTATGTAGAAGGGCCTGTGCAACCCGAATTGTTCCCGAATATTTTAGCCTCATTTTGGTGGGCTATTGCTACTTTAACCACCGTTGGTTATGGGGACGTTTTTCCTATTACACCCCTGGGCAAGTTCCTTTCCGGAATCATAGCTTTGTTAGGCATCGGTTTGGTGGCCTTGCCGGCGGGTATTTTGAGTTCTGCTTTTGTTGAAAAACTAGAAGATGGGACCATCAAAGAAGAAGAAGTTGTAAGTCAGGGTTCGAAAGGGATTATGCCTCAAGCACAGTTTCAGACAGTCATAGGGAAAAAAAATGAAGAACAGTTGTTCGCTAATCCGGCAATAGAGGTAGTCGAACACCGTGAATGTGTGCAACATTTTGGAAAATCATTTGTTTTTTGCCCCTATTGTGGACAAAAGCTGCTTGCTGACTCGGAACATCAGCACACAGACAAAGAAGCCTAAAAGTTTGAAGCTTTTTGTAATTATGTACCATTTTATGCACAAATCCCATTATCTTGAGCCTTCCATTAAATCTATAAAAAAAAAATCGTGAAGCTAGTTTACCCTGCTATACTTGTTAGTTTTATTCTAAGTTTTTATTCTTGCCAACCAACACCCTCCGCAGCCGAATTGGCAGAGGCTTCGAAGGGTCAAGAAGTTATTCTATTGCATCAGCCCGACCCTTACCAAGAACGTCTTGACAAAGTTGCAATACAATTTGATCGTTATATTCAACAAAAAATGCAAGAATATCAGCTACCCGGTTTGGCCTATGCTATTGTCAAAGATGGGCAAGTGTTGAGTATGCACAGTTATGGGTTTCGAAAAGTTGGCAAATCTGATACCATTAACGAAAATACAAGTTTTCGCTTAGCCTCAGTATCCAAGGGTTTTGCAGCTGTTCTAGCGGGGGTGCTTGTCGAAAAGGGATATTTTGGATGGGATGATAAAATAGTAGAACATCTGCCAGGTTTTAAACTATCCAAACCCCAAGCCACCAATAACCTCAGTTTAAGACACACGCTTAGCCAAACATCTGGCCTCAGTAAATATTCTGGAGGTTCTTATATTTATCAGGGGCTTTCTTACCCTTCTATTCTCAAAAAAATGCGCTTTGCTAAAGTAGAAAACACTGCAGGAAAAGTATATGCCTATCAAAATGCCATTTTTTCCGTAATTCATCAATTGTCCGAAGCTACCACCAATCAGTCCTATGAAATGTTGATGGACTCTTTGCTTTTTATTCCTTTGGGCATGAAAAACGCTACACTAGGCTACCAAAAGATGATGCAACAAGCCAACAAAGGCTTGCCTCATATTAGAAGAAAAAAAGGATGGAAAGCTGCTAATATTCGAAAAAACTGGTACAATGTACCCCCTGCAGCAGGCGTCAACGCCTCCGTTAGTGATATGGCTAAATGGTTGAATGCTATGTTAGGTCATTATCCCGAGGTGGTCCCCCCTTCGGTTCTAAAGGAAGTTTTTAGCCGACACATTCCTATAAATGACGATTCCGATTATTATCAAACTTGGTTTCCAGGTTTAGCGCAGGCTTCTTATGGAATGGGCTGGCGTATTTTTGATTATCATCAACATAAAATACTGTATCATGGAGGTTATGTTCGGGGCTACCGACCCGAAATTGGTCTATGCCCAAAAGAGGATGTGGGAGTTGTTTTTTTAACCAACGCGTCCAAAAATGACTTATCTTCGGCATGTATCAAAGCTTTCTTTGATATTTATTTTGCTCCTGAATTACCGAGTTGATTTGTTTTTTGAAGCTGCTATATATTCTCTTGTGCCATGAGGTCTAAAACGATTGCTTTATGTCTTTCATTATTTGGCTATTTCTTTTTAGCCTATGAATTGTCAAGGGAGCAATTTCTTCCTTTTTTTGGAATATACAGCCTTCTTTTTGTGGTCTATTTTTGGCTAACAACCAACCATCAATCAATTTCCAAAAAGCAATTATATACTTATTTAGCCTTTGCTTTCTTATTTCGAATCCTATTTCTGTTTGCCGAACCACAACTTTCCGATGATTTTTGGCGTTATTTGTGGGATGGATATCTTCAGTTGCGTGGTATTAGTCCCTATGCTTTTACTCCGCACGATTTTATGGCTCAGATCGGGGTCGAAGATCGTTTGCTTTCTACTATCTACAGTCAGCTTAATTCTCCACAGTATTATTCTGTCTATCCTCCGGTCAATCAATGGGTTTTTCATGCTGCAGTTAGATGTTTCCCTGACGATTATAAGGGGGCGGTTTTTATGTTGCACTGCATCGTTTTATTGCTAGATTGCTGCACC
The DNA here is from genome assembly GCA_905480485.1 of uncultured Aureispira sp. Lineage (GTDB taxonomy): Bacteria > Bacteroidota > Bacteroidia > Chitinophagales > Saprospiraceae > Aureispira. Next base: position 9,874 of record CAJQQM010000186.1, on the reverse strand, counting down.
ATATTGCTTGCTATTAGTGTTCTGAAATTGTGGAGGAATAGTTCAGCTAAGATATTAATTTATGCCCTCAATCCTTTGGTGATTGTAGAATTAAATGGGAATTTGCATACGGAATCAACAGTCGTTTTTCTGCTTATTAGCTGTCTTTACTTGATGATGCATAAACGTATTGTAGGGGCAGCTGTTTGTTTTGGTTTTGCAGCAGCAGCTAAGCTTGTCCCGCTCATCTTTATGCCGCTCATAGTAGGTTATTTGAAACGTAAAAAAGGCCTTTTGTTTGGCCTAGTAGCCCTGGGTGTTTTTATGGCAATCATGGGCAGTTATATTGGCATTGATGAAGCAATGCATTTCAAAAAAAGCCTAAGCTTGTATTTTGCTAGCTTCGAGTTTAATGCTAGTTTTTATTATTTTCTGCGGTATTTATTATTGGCAGATTATTGGGAATATTGGACGTATCAGCCCTATTTTATGGGGATTAAATGGGTCGAATCTTTTATTGCTGCCGATTTGTATACCTACAGCAAACGCTTTTTACAACTTGTGCTCGTTTTGACCATTCTATATCAAACTTTTGGTTTGTTTATACGCCGAACAAAAGAACAATTTATCCACAGCTTTATGTTGGTTTATTCGGCTTATTTTTTCTTAGCTACAACGGTACATCCTTGGTATATCTGCCCCCTAGTCTTAGGCGCAATCTTTAGTCCCCTTAGGTTTGTAGTTGTTTGGTCTTATTTGATTGCTTGTACCTATATTACGTATACTAGTCCCGACATGCAAGAAACTTTGGTGCTTGTTTTTTTGGAATATACGGTGGTATTTGTTTGGTTTGTTCATGAAATATTTCCCAACTTTTTATCAAAAGTTACTGTATTTTTAAAAAATAAATGATCTGTTGTAACAAATTGATTTTCATTTCGTTAAAATACATATACCCATGAGTTATTCCTCAAACAAAAAATACAGAACCATGGAAGCACTACCAAAAAAAACAAATTACCAAAAAGAAGGATCATCAAGAGAAGTACGTTCAAACCCTAGTTATTGGGGCTATTACGAATACAACAATCAAATTAAGGATGTTCGTTATGACCCAGAAATAGACGTTAAAAACCACAAAAAAGTAAAAGGTTTTATACGCAAATGGGTGGAGAAGCATCTTGATGGAATTCAATTACATCACCGGCAGCAAAGCTGTGCAACTTAAGCCCCCCCCTTCACGCATCTACTATATATTTAACAAACCTAAACCATTTCTCGTTGAAAAACTTGGAATGGTTTTTTTATAGTTGCTGAAGGCAGTTGAGTAATGCTTTAATTTGTTCAAGGCTATTGTGGCGATGCAAACAAATACGTATTCTTTCCTTTCCTGCCGCAACAGTAGGGCTCCGGATGGCACGAACATCAAAGCCCGCCTGCTGCATTTGATAGCACGCCCTGCTAACGGGTTCATTTCCAGGTATTATGATTCCTTGAATAGGGCTTTCGCTTACTATGAGTTGGTCTTTTATAGAACAACTGTTGTCCAAAAAATACTGAATTCTTTCCTGTAATTCTTCAATAAATTGCTCCCCATTTTCTTGCAAATGATCATAAATCATAGAAATAGATAAAACACTGTGTGGGTCAAGGGCGGTGCTGTAAATAAGGGGGCGAGCATAATTAATCAAATAGTCTTTGAGTAGCGTGCTTCCTGCGATTACCGCAGCATGCATCCCAAATGCTTTGCCAAAGGTATGAATTCTTGCAAAAACCTCCTGCTCGATTCCTTTTGCGACACAAAGACCTTCGCCCTTTATACCATAGATACCCGTACTGTGCGCTTCATCTACAATCATCAAAGCATTGTATTGTTTACACAGCTTTAGAATAGGAATGAGTGGGGCTTCATCACCATCCATTGAATAAATGGACTCCACAACAACAAAAATATTCTTTTTATGATGCTTAACTAACAATTCTTCTAAGGCCTTTGTATTGTTATGATCAAAGGATTCTGATTGAGCAACAGATAATTTTAGACCATCGTGTAAGCTTGCATGAATAAGTGCATCAAACAAAATGATGTCTGATTTTCTGGGTACAGCTGACAAAATAGACAAGTTGGCTGTATAGCCTGAATTGAATAATAAGGCAGCCTCCGCCTGATGAAAAAGAGCCGCCTTTTGTTCTAGTTGATGATGCAAAGTACTATGACCACTAAGTAGCCTAGAACCTGTTGACCCTAAATCTACAGCTGCGGTTGCTTGATGTATCTTTTTTTTTAGCACCGTATTGCGTGCAATCGATAGGTAATCGTTCGAACAAAAATCAATACCTCCTTTATTTTCTTTTAAGGCCCTAAAGGATTTTTGGTTTTTTCGTCGTTGCAACAACTGATACATTCGATTGATAATCTGCATAATCTTAACAGTTTTAGGTATATAGGCAGTCTAACAAAAAATACTTGGCTGCTTGAATTTATTTCCTGCTATTTATAGTGTACGGCTCCGTTGTTCTATCCATAAATTTATCTTATATTTGTCTCAACAGTTTACCGAGAATTTAACAAATACAAATGTACAAAATTTATATCGGCGAGGTTCCTATTTTTTTGGTTGCCAAGAATCAAATATCAACTTTTGACGCTAGCAACATTCGGAATTTGATAATCGCCTACGATCATCAACAAAAAAGAACACTTTACCGTTATATCGATAACTTAGAAAAGGGGACAAAAAACTACGATGCTATTGTTTTACACAGCCAAAATCTTGATCGGTTAAAAGAAGATTTTTTTGGTTTATTCAAAATTAAAAGAGCCGGTGGGGGACTAGTCTTCAACAAAGATCAACAAATTTTGGCGATTCATCGCATGGGTTATTGGGATTTGCCGAAAGGGAAGCAAGAAAAAGGGGAAAGTATTGAGGCTACAGCTGTTCGTGAGGTAAAGGAAGAAACGGGTATAGTACAGGTAGAATTAAGTGATTTTGTGATGCATACTTATCACTGTTTTCGCAACCACAACAAAAAACGTATCTTGAAATGGTCTAGTTGGTACAAGATGTATTCTGAAGAAACGAATTTTGTACCTCAATCAGAAGAAGGTATTGAACGTGTTGTTTGGATAGACCCTACAGAACTCAAAAAGCAATATCCTATCTACAGAAATATCCTAGATTTGCTTGAAGCACTATGACAGTAACAATTTTTTTAGGACTTGGATCAAATATTGGTCATCGAATAAAGTATATTCAAGAAGCTTGTCGTGCGCTCGAACAAACAGTCGGAAGTACTGTATTGCAGTCTTCTTACTACCAAACAGGTGCTTGGGGCCTCGAAGATCAGGCTGATTTTATCAATCAGGTAATACAAATGCAAACGAGCTTGTCTCCACAAGAACTACTCAAATGTTGTCAGCAAATTGAAAAATCATTGGGCCGAATCAAAAATGAAGTTTGGGGCCCTCGTTGTATAGATATCGATTTGTTGATTTACGGAAATGAGCAATTTAAAAGTACTGAGCTTCAAATTCCGCATCCACAGTTAGCCTTTCGCAACTTTGTATTAATACCTCTTTGTGAAATTGCCAAAAATTGGATACACCCTGTTTCAAATCAATCATTTGAAGTATTGCTTGATCAATGCAAGGATACTTTAGATGTTCGTAAACTAGTTATAAACGAATCATTAAATCCCTAATATGGATATTCCAAATGGAAATTACATCGTGGTAGAAGGAAATATTGGCGCTGGTAAAACCTCACTTTCTAGAATGTTGGCTGCCGAACTTAACGGACGCTTAATTCTAGAAGAATTTTCAGACAATCCTTTTTTACCGCTGTTTTATCAAAATCCAGAACGGTATGCGTTTCCTGTAGAATTGTTTTTTATGACCGAAAGGCACAAACAATTACAAAGTTTACTCATAAAAGGACATCTTTTTCAGCAATATGTTGTTTCTGATTATACCTTCTCTAAAACCTTGTTGTTTGCAGGTCAAAATCTCGAGAATGAAGAACTGCGTTTGTTTCGAAAATTATTTTATACCTTAAATGCCTCGTTTCCCAAACCAAATTTACTCGTTTATTTACATCGATCTGTAAACGACCTAATCGAAAATATACACAAAAGAGGAAGGGCTTATGAAAAAGATATTTCGGCCGAATATTTAGAGAAAATTCAAAAAGCATACTTTAGTTTTTTTGAAATTGCTCAATCTGAAATGGCTATTTTATTCATGGATTTAGAAGGATTGGATTTTGTGCACAATCCTTCCGATTATCAACTTATTTTAAAACAGCTTGCACAGCCATATTCAAAAGGTATTCATCAATGGTCGTTGCAACAGTCTTCAGCTATCAAAAAAACTAAATAAAGTATTTAATCTATGAAAGTATACACCAAAACAGGAGACAAAGGCACTACGGCTTTATTCGGCGGTGCAAGAGTCCCCAAAAATCATATACGAATTGAGGCTTACGGCACGGTTGATGAATTAAATTCGCAGCTTGGTTTATTGCGTGATCATACAAAAGAGGCAGCGCTTCGTGCTACACTCAAAGAAATTCAAAGCCGTTTGTTTACTGTTGGAGCGATATTAGCTACCGACCCAAGCAAAAAAAATGTACAAGCACCTGATTTGCGCACCTCTGATGTAGTTATGCTCGAAAATGAGATAGACCAAATGGAACAAAAGGTAGAACCCTTACGTTCATTTATATTACCCGGAGGTCATCCGGTCGTTTCTTATTGTCATATTGCCCGATGTGTTTGTCGCAGGGCAGAACGTCAGACAGTTCATCTCGATCATTTACAATCGGTTCAACCCTTGGTTATTCAATACCTTAATCGATTGTCGGATTATTTATTTGTTTTGGCACGCTATATTGCCAAAATAGAACAGGTAGAAGAGGTTGTTTGGACGGCACGAAAAAGCTCTTAATTTTATAGCTCTTTAGCAGGCTATTGCTGCTATTTTTTTCAAATTAAATTGTGCTAAAATCAACGGTGGTTCAGAAATTGTAAGACCTAGATTAATCAACTTTATCATTCTTATGCTACATCACTTTATTTCTTTTTTATTATTTAGTTTGCTAACTACGCAGCTTTTGGGGCAAAATGAAGTCAATACCAAAAAATCCCCGAGAGAATTGGTGCGCGATGCTGAGGGCTATATCAATCGGCAGCAATTTAAACCTGCCAAGTTAGCCTTGGAAACAGTCGTCGAACAAAAGGCAAATTTTGTTGTAGCTTATCGCTTATTAGGAATTGTATACACTAATTTGAGAACTCATATTGAGGCCATAAATGCCTATGAAAAACTATTTGAACTCGACCCTACCTTATCTAGGGCGGCTTATTATGAGTGCGCTATGGCCTACATGAAAAACCGTCGTTATGATAAAGCACTCAGTTATCTGAATTTGTACAAAAATGCCAATCCCAAAGATTACAAATCGGATGAAACCAATGTTCAATATCGCTACAATATGTATTTGGATTTTGAAATACAAAACTGTCGCTTTGCAAGAGATCGCAAAATAGCATCCGATTTTGTGCACCAAAATTTAGGCACAAGCATCAATTCGGCTGCAGATGAGTATTTACCAACCCTTACAGGGGACAGTCGTTGGTTAATTTTTACCTCTAATAGAATGGGAGAAAATATTCTAATGAGTAAAATCAATAAGGGAGGAAAGTGGTCGGCTGCGCGGTCTATCTCTAAAGCAATTAATACTCCTCGAAATGAAGGAATGGCTAAATTGTCAGTTTGTGGACGTACTATATATTTTTCGGCTTGTGGCTGGGAAAATGTACAGGGAGGCTGCGATATTTTTGAAGCTGATTTTGATACCCAAAATGATTTTGCTGTAGTGGATGATGTTCGACCTTCTTTGGGCTTGAATAGTCAAAAGTGGGACTCTCAGCCTGCTATAAGTTGCGATGGTAAGACCATGTACTTTACCTCTACCAGAAAAGGCAATATCGGAGGAAGCGATTTGTGGATAAGTTCTTTAGCGGATGATGGTTTATGGGACCCACCTGTCAATATGGGGGCTGACATTAATACCAAAGGAGATGAAGAAGCCCCTTATATAGCACCCGATGGTAAAACACTCTATTTTTCATCAAACGGATGGCCTGGATTTGGGGACTCAGATATTTTTAGAACCGTATTGCAAGAAGATGGGTCTTGGTCAAAGCCTGTCAATTTAGGCAGTACAGTCAACACGCCCTATAGAGAGGCCGGAATAGTTGTGAGTCCTGACGGAGGCAAGGCCTTTTATGCCTCTTCGCAAGATGGTGGCTTAGGAGGTTTGGATATCTACAGCATCGACATCAATAAAGATATAGCACCCGAAGAAACAAATGTAATGGTTGATGCTTATATTTACGATGCCGCAACCAAAGAACCTATCGAAAATGTTCGCGTCAAAGTTGGTAAATCCGGAACTCAAAAACAACTTTTTAAGACGGATGAAAATGGTCGTTTTTTTGTTTGTTTACCCGATAATTCATCGTATTCCTACATATTGATGCATCCTAATTACGAAACCTATGTAGGCGCTGATTTCTTTAAGCGGTCGGCTGGCGAAGCGACAAAAAAGTTAGAACTTTTTTTGGTGCCTTCTACCGAAAAAAAACAAGTACAGTCTGGTCCTAAAAAGAAAATTCGCAAAAATTTAGCCATTTATTTTGATTCGGGGAAATATGAAATTATAGATATTCAAAAAGAGCAATTGCAACGCATGATTGGTCAATTTGACAAAATAGAAGATATCAAACTCAATGTGGTTGGATTTGCCGACGATGTGGGAAATAAAGCGTTTAATTTAAGTTTGTCGGAAGAAAGAGCTAAAAATGTAGTGAACTACCTCAAAAGTTTGGGGCTAGGAATAGACCAAATAGAATTTAAAGGGGGTGGAGTAGTGCAAGGAGATATTGCTAAGCATCAGAAACGCCGGGTAGAAATTAAAATTATCAACGATTAAATTATTGAAATAAAAAATTATGATAATTTTTTCATATTTTGTTTTATGTCTAAAAAAAACTAACTTTGTACTCTAAGCAATTCGACCTTAATTTTAGCCCTCACACTAGCAACTGAACTTATGAAAGAAACTCAACAAAACGAAAAAACAAGCCTTTCTCCAGACCAATTAGAGTTTGCCGCCTCTATCCTTAAGGCAGTTGCACATCCGATTCGTTTGTCTATTTTGCAGTTGCTTGACAATGAAAAAAGATTGTCTGTCAACGAAATATGTCAACGTATCAACAGTGAACAATCCCTTACTTCGCATCACTTATCCAATATGAAACTCAAAGGAATATTGGGTTCTAAGAGAGAGGGGCAGCGTGTCTATTACTACCTTAAGCTACCAACCCTAAACAACTTATTGTCTTGTTTGGATACTTGTATCAATTGTTTTTAGACTTTTTTTTTTTCAATACAACGTTTTGTCTTTTTTCAGCGTTATAACTATACTATCTTTTCAACTCAACCTTTTTTTATCGTCTGGACAACTACATAATTTATTCGTCTTAATAATCATTATATGTTACGGGGCCAATTTTATTGTATTGTCGTTATATGTTTTTTGTTGCATTTGTCATTGCAGGCCCAGTTTTATGTAAACATGGATGCTGGTCCAAAATGGGATGTTGTACAAACATTTGCCTCTAAAGGAAGCTTTATGTTTAACAATAAAGCTGATTTTATGGGAGGGGCACGTCTAGGTTATGAAGTGAATCCTTATCTTGCTTTTGAAATAGGGGCATATGTACACCAACTGAACAACAACTATACCTATCGATTAGATGGTGTTGATTGGCTTACCGACGAACAGTGGCTACCTGCGCAAATGCTTCAATTCCCTATACGATTGCGTACGACAGTATTTACCGTAGGCGAAAAATTATCTTTTCATCCTTATCTAGGGATAGCCTTCCTTATTCACCGGCACCAAACGGGCCGCTATGAATGGCGTTTTCAGCAACAACCTATTGAAGACCCTACGCACCAATCTTCTTTCAAATACGAATATAATGCAAGCTTTAAATCTCGCTACTTACTTTTGGGGGAGGCAGGAATAATGACGCATTACAAAATTAGCAAACATTTTAATATTTGCCTAACGATAGGATTTACGATGGGCAGTACAAGTATGCACGAATCACAGCTTAGCTGGCAGCGCAAAACACCTTCAATAGACGACGAAGGTGTTTTGAATGCACAGTACAAAGGAGACCAAATAAGCTTGATGCTCGGCGTGCAGTGTTTGTTTAAAGAATAGCGGTGTTTGGATTTTTGAGTATATTTACTTAAATTATAATTGTAAATAAGTTTTTGTTCTGTCTCGAACGCAGGAAACGCTCGTTTCCGGTTTGCTAGAATATACCTCAAAACTTTCTCAAATGACGATACCAAATTTTCGCTTTAAATTCTTTATGGGGATTTTTGTTGCTTTACTTGCCCTTGCAACTTCTGTTTATTTATTAGATACCTTAACACCACTGTTGTTGTTGTTATTGATTGTTCCTGTTTTTATAATTGGATTGTTGGATGTTTTACAAAAAAAACAAGCTATTCGAAGGAATTATCCAGTAATTGGTCGATTAAGGTACGTCATGGAAACTTTACGCCCTGCTATTCAGCAATATTTTGTAGAATCAGACCTCAACGGCCGTCCTTTTAGTCGCCGTAAGCGTTCCTTAGTTTATCAGCGGGCGAAACAAGTAAAAGAAACCGTTCCTTTTGGTACTCAGGTAGATGTTTATGGCGAGGGTTATGAGTGGATGATTCATTCATCCTATCCTTTGGATAAAAAAAATATAGATCCACATCCACGTGTAAAAGTTGGTGGACCAAACTGTCAACAGCCATATGATTTGAGTATTTATAACATATCTGCCATGAGTTATGGTTCGTTATCTGCTAATGCAGTGATGGCGATGAATAAAGGGGCTAAAGAAGGTGCTTTTGCGCACAATACAGGCGAGGGAGGGGTTAGCCCTTATCATCAGCAAGGCGGAGATTTAATTTGGCAGATAGGCACGGGTTATTTTGGCGCAAGGGCTTCGGATGGATCCTTTGATCGAGAAAAATACCAAGTTACTGTAGCCAATCCTGCCATCAAAATGATTGAATTAAAATTGTCACAGGGGGCAAAACCAGGGAAAGGAGGCATATTGCCTGCAATCAAGAACACCGAAGAAATTGGTAAAATTAGAGGCGTTGAACCGCACAAGGCCGTTCTGTCACCGTCAGGGCATCGTGCTTTTAGTGGGCCTGAAGGTTTAATGAAATTTATACAGGAGCTTAGAGATTTGTCAGGGGGCAAGCCGGTGGGTTTTAAAATATGTATTGGTTGCGAAAAAGAGTTTTATGAAATGTGTAAAATAATGGTAAAAACTGGTATTAAACCTGATTTTATTGCTGTTGACGGAGGAGAAGGTGGCACAGGGGCCGCACCGGTAGAATTTTCTGATTCCTTAGGTATGCCGCTTCAAGACGGCCTTACCTTTGCTGTAGATACACTAATAGCTTTCGATCTAAAAAAAGACATTGTCGTAATAGGAGCAGGCAGAATTACGTCAGCATTCGACATATTCAAAACCATGGCTTTAGGGGCTGATGCCTGTTATTCTGCACGAGCTATGATGATGGCAGTAGGGTGTATACAGGCCTTGGAATGTCATAGCAACAAATGTCCTACGGGCGTTGCCACACAAGACAAAAAACTAATGAAAGGCCTTGATGTGCCAAGTAAAGCCGATAGGGTAGCATCATTTCACCAAAAAACCATCTATACTTTTGTAGAAATGATGGCTGCTGCTGGAATTGACCATCCATCCAAAATAAAAAGAAGGCACGTCTTTAAACGTACCACGG
>CAJQQM010000185.1 GCA_905480485.1 uncultured Aureispira sp. | reverse complement strand
TTTTGTTCACCTGCTTTATCTTTGCAGTACAGCTGTATGTCTATGGGCGTTGACTGGAAAGGCAACATGGAATTGATATGATAATATTCTCCATTCACAACTGTTCCAAACTCAATACCATCAACATTTTCATTTTTGAAATAGTAAGCATCAAAGTCTAGGTCGAACTGATTAGTTGCTTGTTGATTAAATCGAACGACTGTTTCGTTGCCATACTGAGAATTATTAATACTAATCCTTAATAAAGGGTCTACAAACGTAGTTTTAAAAAACGGACCTGATATAGTTGGATCAGTAACTCGTACAGAATTGTCAAGTACAAGTGAAGTATTGGCAGTTGTTTTTACCCAAAAACCCTGAAATGCTGGCACAATATTGGTAAAATTACTAGGCGAAGCAACCCCATTTACATAACTTCCATAAAATTTGTTGGTGGGGTCCCATCTGTAATAAGACTGCAATACACTACTCGGCAACAAGGCACTCATCAAATCTAAATCGATTGGAGAAGCATAGGGATTGCCGATGAAATTCCATCCTTCAGGGTCACAAGAAGGGTCAAGAGGAGCGCTAACAGAAGTAGTGTTGGTAAGCGGAATGCTTATTGAACCATCGTTTAAATCACCCTTTATATCTATTAATTTTCCTGCATTTGACTGAAAATACAAGGTATAACCTCGACCTACAACCATTGTTTCACTAGTCGATGCGGGTAAAGTCCAACCCTCTTCACAATCGTTAGATGGATTAGTCTCATCATAATAATATACATTAGGTACTGCTGCACCCGCTGTAAAAACAGGCACATTGTCATTTAATTCATTCAAAGTAGCAGCAACAACAGGAGAACTTAAAAAATGATGTCCATGTCCGTTCTGAATGTATTGCTGTACTGTAACATCTCCTACAATAGTGCCTGAAAGATGTTCGATTAAAGCGGTAGCAGAGGCATCAGCTGTAAGAATTAAATCAAATCCGCCGGTGTTGATTGTACCGTCCGTCAGCTTTAGCTTTGTCTTGAAAACAGCATCAGAGCTCAAAGTTAGAGTATTAGCCCCCATAGATAATTCTAAATCAGCAATGTTACCTATATTAGTTGTTAGTGATTGACCCGTTCTTAGCAGCACAGAACCATCAATAGTACCTGTGCTGTTGAGTTGGCCGTCTATAGTAAGAATAGATGTACCCCCGAGTGTGAGTTGAATACCACTTGAAACGTTCAAAAACCCTGTAGAACCAACTGTAAAATTACTATTGAGTGTAACATCATGCGCTATTGTAACATTGGTTGTCGAACCGGGCACACCGTTGTTCCAAATAGCAGGGTCGGACCAAACTCCGGGCGCAATCGTTGTTGTATTGGCTGAAGCAGGTGCAATCAAACAGGAACATGTACTAAAATAACTCGTCATCCATGCGGAAGACTGAGAGGTACCCAAATGTTGGGCAGGAATATCATTATTGCTACTTCCAACATGATAATCGTCTACCTGTGCCGTCCAAGTCGAATTATTTGATATGGTCAAGTTTCCACTGTTAACATTGAGGGCAGCTATCGTACCACTTACCGCAGAAGTTCCTTTAATTTGAAAATTTCCTTGGTCGATGTTAATGCAAACTCCTGAAAAATTAGCAAGACCATTGTTGATAACATAGTTTCCGCTGTTTAATTTAAAACAACTAGTTATCATGGTGTTTGAGGCAGAATTATTCCGATAATTACCATTAACAATTTCTATGGATGAATTATTGAAGGTTGACCTAGATGTATCAGATAGATACGCAGGTGACAAATTAAAACTCCCGTTAGCCACTATAATGTTGGAGGAATACATTTCAAATTTGTCGTGTACCTCTAGTAACTCAACATTCAAATCAGAATTTGTAGCTGTAAAAACACCATTTTTCACCGTTAATTTTTTGGGTGAAGAATTGGTATTTAACGAACCATTTACGATTTGAACCAATGTCGTAGAATCTCCATCTAATTCTAAATGGCTGTGGGTTAAGTCTATATTGTGGTTAATATGGATTTCAACATTAGATCCAACAGGATTGTTATTGCCCAAAGTGGGTACATTGCCATTTTGCCAGGTTGAAGAAGATTGCCAATCACCGTCTGAAATAGTTTGGTAGACCGTTTGACCGTACAAGCCAAAAGTAGCCAACAATATGAAAAATGTGGTGAGTGTGAATGTGTGATGTGTGCTCATGATGTGCGAGGGTTTAATTAAGAGATACATGCTAATAAACAACAATTAGACTAGATCGCAAACCACTGAATTACAACGCCATACACCTATAAACAAGTATGATCGAATCTACAAAAAGGAAAATCTTCCGTATTATGGAATAGCCTTTTTGACTTTTATCACTCTTTCTTAATTTCTTTGTAATATTTTTTAACAATTCTAAACAAATCCTCTTTAGAAAATGGCTTTGATAAATAATCATTCATACCAGCTTTGATACATTTTTCTTCTTCCCCGTACTGAGAATGCCCCGTAACGGCTATAATTGGCAAGTTAAGATTGAGTTTATTCCTAACATTTTTGGCCGTTGTAAAACCATCCATGATAGGCATCTGAATATCTAATAAAATAAGGTCAAATGTTTTGTTTTCTAAAAACTCCAAAGCTATTGCACCATTATCCGCAATATCTACCTCTGCGTCGTAAGAAGACAATATTTTTTTGGCTAATTTTTGATTTAAGACACCATCTTCCACCAATAAAATTTTGCATCCTGAAAGTGTCTCCTTGCCTGAAACCTCTTGAATTTCATCAACTAAACCACTTAACTTAAAAGATATCTGAATTGTAAAAGAAGAACCTATCCCCTCTTTGCTTTTGTAGGATATTCTACCGCCTAACAACAACAATAACTCTTTTGAAATGGACAAACCCAAGCCTGTTCCTTCGTGCTTGCGGTTGGTACTCGAGTCAAGACGCGAAAAGTCCTCAAAAATATCTTCGGTAGTTTCGGGAATTCCTATACCTGTATCGGATATAACAAATTCCAATTCACAGATAGAATTTTTAACTTGGTGCTGAACCGAGACATCTACTTTTCCTTTGTCTGTAAATTTGACAGCATTATTGATAATATTGATAAGTACTTGACTAAAGCGCAAACTATCGCCCAACAAATATTGCGGCAAGCCCGCAGGGTCAGAAAAAGTAAATATCAACTCTTTGCGCAACGCACTCGAATGAGATACGGCAAAAATACGATGCAATACTTTGTGCAAATCAAAAGGGTCATTTTTGATGACCAATTCCCCTGATTTAATCGAGTTAAAATCGATAATATCATTGATAACGTGCAGGAGTTTTTGACTAGCATAGTTGATTGATTCAGCGTAGTCTTTTTGATTAAAATCTAAGGATGTACCCAATAATAGGTTGGTAAAGCCCATAATAGCATTCATTGGCGTACGCAATTCGTGGCTTACATTTGACAAAAAATCATCTTTAAATTTCGAAATTTCTTCTTTGTAACGAGCGATATCCAGCAAGGTCTCCATTTCGGTCAGGTCGGTAATATCAATACCACTAATCATAAATGTTTTGTCGGTGTGAGACCCCTCCAAGCCTGTAATTTTGCAATGAATATAGCGCAACTCTGATTTGTGATCTAAAATTCTAAAGACCCCTTCTTCTGCATTGCCATAAAAACAGTTTTTAAAGCTTTCTCCAAAATCTAGGCGGTCTTGTACGTGCACGTAGGTAGATAGTCGGTTGCCTATAATTGCACTTGACGGACGACCTAAAATATGACAGACAACATCGTTTACGTTCAGTAATTGCATGTGCTTATCGCAAATAAAAATTAATCCTTGAATATTTTCGATAAACTGATTAGATTGTTTTTGCTTGATTTCTAACATTTCTTTTGCCTTTATCTCTTCGGTCATGTCCCGGCCAGAAATAAAAAGGAAATTAGAGTTTTGTGTGTCATAAGAGATATTCCAATCAATACGGTAGACCTGACTGTCCATTGATTTGGTCTTGGCTAGTAAGTTTACCGATTGGTAACTTGAGGCCGTTTTGAGTTCGTTCAAAATTCTCAAAAACTTAGCTTGGTGTTCAAACCTAAGGATATCTTTGAACAATAACCGATTTTGCCCGACAGGATATTTTAGTTGTTTATTAAAAGATGTATTACTCTCGAGAACATAACCCTCCATGTTGACCAAGCAAAATAAGTCAGATGAGGCACTAAAGAATTGAAAATATTGTTCTTTTAATCTGTTTTCGCGATGTAGGGCAAAATAATTGGATACTTGCTTGGCTAAAATTTTTAGTGTTTCTTTTTGATGTTCAGTTAGTTTTTTAGGCTTGCGATCAATTACACACAAACTTCCTAAGGCAATATCATCGGTAATATAAAGTGGATACGAAGCGTAAAACCTAATTTTTGGATCGCCGGTCACTAAGGGCGTTCCGACAAATCGTTCATCTTCGAGGGCGTCTTCTACCTCAAAGAAGCTATTTTCAAGAATTGAATATTGACAAAATGAATCTTCGCGAGGAGTTTCAGAAACATCTAAACCGTATTTGGATTTGAACCATTGTCTCTTTTTATCAATTATGGTAATAAGTGAAATAGGGACCTCACAAATAACCGAAGCAAGCTTAGTAATTGTTTCTAATTGTTCTTCGGGCAAAGTATCAAGTACCGATAAATTATGTACTTCCTGAAGTCTTTCTCGCTCATTCTTTGGTATTGGATATTTTTTCTTTGCAGCCAAGGTATCTGATTTAAGGGTTTGCGTAAAAATAACCATTACTTTATAGAATTAAGAAAAATACTCCTTTAATTATTAAATAGCAACTTTTACCATTTTATTTTGCATCAATATGCACTTTTTAAATTTTATCGTACCACAAATTAGTTACTTATATATCGTAATCTCATCAACATATGAAAAAATTACATTTACTTGTCTAGTTTCGACATTTTTTGATGGAACTATAGAGCTTTGGTATGCTCAAAATGCAAAGGGCAAAACTAATTACTTTAGCGTATATGGTTAAAAGTAGTATTTTTATTGCCCTAAATCTCTAAACCTGTACGAGTTCTATCCCATTCTAATTTTCAATGACAAGTAAATTTTTGATCGGACTTGATGGTAAAACTTGCTATCATAGTGGCAAAAAGACGGAACAAATCTGTGGTAGTAGTTTAATTCAACAATTTAGATTGTTCTAGCGACAATTTGGTTCTACAGGCCGATACTGTTGATTACAAGCCCTAAAGCTAGCTCCCGTATCGTTTTTAATTTATTGCCACTGAGTTTATCCTTTGGGGTTCTTTGGAAATCCCAACCCTCGGAATAGAAGCTGTAACTCTGAAGCATTTAAACGTTTAATTAACCGAATAGGCGCTTTATCGTCTTTTTTTACTCTTTAAGGATTCCTCAAAGAATTGCTTGACTGTGAAAAAAATGCACAACTTGATTTAACGATGAAATTTTGTCATTTTTGCAGCAAAAAACCACTTTTTGTTAACAAAACAAAATGAAAATTGTATCAATAATATGATTTACTAAATTCAATATTATGAAATTCAACATTTTTACCCTTCTAACGCTAGCCTTTTTATTTTGCAACAACAATAGTTTTGCTCAACTCAAGGATAGCCTTTCTAACAAATCGAATCGTTTCTCTGTAGGAATTCAAATCAGTTCTTTTGGCGGCGACTTTGGGTGGGGAGTTCATTTCACGAGCCCATATTTTGCCAAAAAACGTTTGGCTATCCGCTTATCGGCACAATATCATTATTACGAACATTTGGACAGCAATGCCACTGAAACTTTGTGGACACCCTACCCGGCTTTCAAATTAGGCTTTGTAAGCACAAGCAAGGTATTGATCAACTTTTTAAGGCTATATTCACATACTGGTGCCTTGATTGTGGTTCCAAATACTGTTTTTTCGGATATACCAATTGCCTTTGGGGCCTATACGAAATTGGGTGCCGAAGCACTTTTCAGTAGCAATGGTAAAGCTTGGGGTTCCTACTTTTTTGAAGGTGGTTGGATAGGACTTTTTTCAAAGGCAAATCGCTTGCCGGGAAACCCCGTTTATAGTAATGGCTTTTTGGCCGCTACAGGTGTCCGATTCTATTTTTAAACCGCGCTACTAATTAACCTGCTACATCAGGCAACAAATCTTGTTTGTTATTTACTTAACCAATTAAATGCTATTGGTCAGTTTTATATGTTTTGGAGCCTAAAATACCGCTCTTAATTCTAGAATAATTGCCACCACTGAATTATGGACGCTCTTAACTTTTCAACCGTTTACGTTTATGGGGTTCGTATCATTTATTACATTTTAATGGCAACTTCGTCGCGTACAATTGATTTTTCTAAATAAATCACACTTGCTTCATCAGCTATCATTCGGCAATTTAATTATTTCATTGTCGGAATCCTCCCCTTTATAAGCGTTCTGTTGATAGTCGTAGCTTCATTGTATTTGATGGGCTTGATTCTTTTTATGCATTTGATTTTATCCAACAAACCCTTAACCACTATTTTATAGTTTACAAAAAGTAACAATTCAGGAACAAATACGTATATAAATACAACCACACTATACAGGCTTTTCTTAATTCAATTTATTACCCCAACGACTAAATATATTGATTATGAAAATGCTATTGACTCCAATCCTAGCCTACCTAGGATTTTTTATAACGCAGTCATCTTTTGCGCAAAATGTTGGTATAGGTACCAATAGCCCCCACCCCTCTGCTAAGCTAGACATCGATGATGCTAACAAAGGTTTATTGATACCTAGGGTATCTTTGACGAATGTATTGAATGCTGCGCCTATTGCACTGCCTGCTACAGGATTATTAGTATATAATCAAAACAACAGCATAAGCGGTGGCTATGGCGCCGGATTTTATTATTGGACAGGAAGCAGTTGGTCACATATAGGCAGAGATAATGTAATTAATGGACTACATTATAGCATCCCTTCGAATGCAACAAAGCTTGGCGGCCCCTTAGTTGAACATACAACTATAAGTCCTGGTAATTTTGAAATGATCTATAATTTGAATGGTTCTGGTGATTTCAATATTCAAGATGCAGGGATTACGCATTTTCAAGTCAGAGACAATGGATATACCTACTTTGGCGATGATACTTATTGGAGAGATGGTAGCGTCAGTGGTACTGTTCTTGCGCGTCTGTACGATAGTGGAGATGATGGTGTTTTTCAATTGTATAGAAATGGAGCTATTCAGCATACTATTTCATCGATAGGAACCACTGTTTTTAATGAACAATCGGGCCCCTATGATTTTCGTATCGAATCGGACAACAATGTGAGCATGTTTTTTATGGATGCCAGTACGAATCGCATCGGAATTGGTACCACTGCACCGGTAGATCGGTTTCATGTTGAGGGTGGCCGAGTAGAATTTACAGCAACAACTGACGCAAATGGTACAATGGGTTCGGGTGTTTTGGAAATTGGAAACTCCTTGCGAATCGACCCTAATGAAATAATTACCAATAACAATTCTATCTTATATCTTCAAAATGACAACAACGGCGACCTACGGGTTGATGGGCTAACTTTTTCGGTCGATGCTAGTCTCAATAGAGTGGGTATAGGAACCTCTACCCCTTCAGCAACGATAGATGTCCGTGGCGATGCTATTTTTAACGAATTAAGTGGCAACTTTGACTTTAGGGTAGAATCAGATGCTCGAAGCCATGCCCTTTGGATAGATGCCTCTACCAATATAGCAAATTTTGGAAGTGCTAATGCTAGTGCATACGGCAACGGAACAACCATCAATGGATCGACGGTTCAGTATGTAGCAGATTTTGATTTAGGTGGAGCCGTTTGGGATGGCACCGCTATTGGTATTGGGTCGATTGAATACCTACTTGATGGAGTTGCAACTACCCTCATCAACAATAGTTTTGGCCCAACCAATCATATGCTCGAAGACCTAGCAACTAGCACATTAGCTTGGGACGATGTTTATGCCGACAACTTCGTAAATATTTCGGACAAGCGCGAAAAAGAGAATATCGAAAGTCTTTCTTATGGTTTAAAGGAAATCATGGCTATGCGTCCTGTTTCATACACCCTAAAACGCGATCCCTTTGGAGACAAAAAACTTGGCTTAATTGCTCAAGAAGCGCTATTAATTGTACCCGAAGCGGTTAAAACGCACGACAATAAAATCATTAATGAAGACAGCGGCAAATACGAACGTATAGAATTAGAGCGCATGGGCATGACGTATCAACAATTAATACCTGTTTTGATTCAGGCTACACAAGAACAACAAGAACTTATCAATCAGTTGCGGAAAGAAATAGAAGTCCTTAAAAATGAATAAGTGACGACTTGAGTATACTTAAACTCCAAAAAGGCCTCCAATTTGTGGTATTTGGGGGGGGACAGCTTCCTTAAGCTACGCTGATTAATTAAAAGTTTATACCTTGTTGAGGTTAATCTATTTAAATTACTGCTTTTATAGCTGTTTAAATCAAGCGACTATTAATCATACTTTTTTTTATGTATCTATATCTTATTTCCTGTTCTCGTTTATTTTGTCATGTATTATTGTTGACAACACTATGTTTGGCTTGTCAACCCACGCCTCGTTCAACTAAAACTACGATCAATAATTCTAAGACTAACACCCTTGAGGGCGACACGAATTCAACCTTTGTCTCTGCCAAAACACCACCTGCAGATTTGCCTGTGCAAGATCGTATGAAGAGTCGACCTAGCTTCGCTGAGCTGCTAAAAAACTGTCGTGTTTTAGGCAAGGGTTCGTATCGTCTAGACTCGGCCTCTATTAAAGCAATACAAGCAAAAATGGGCCAAAACGACTTAAATTCAAAAGCGGTAAAACAACTGAGCAGCCCGTTAAGCGATGCAGTATTTAATCGATCCATTCTGTACCATTTAAATGATTTTTATCAAATCGATTCTATCAAATCAATGGGTAATTATGCAACATACAGAAATTCGCTCGATATCGGAATGACAGCTCAATCACAAGTTCAGTTGGTTGGAAAAGTAGCTTTAGAGGAGAATTTTGAAGCATTCATTTGGGCCTTAGATTATCACACCTTCGAGGCTTGTCCTTATAGCTATGGCACTTATGTTCTTGCTACCCTCGTTCGGAAAGGGGCCTTTGTTAGTTGTAGCCTGATAGGTGAATTATCTGGAGGTGGTGACCCTCCTGTTTTTGGAACAGAATTAATGACAGCACGCCTTCGTAAAAAAGGAGTAGAACTGCAAAATCGTTCGGTGTATGGTGAAGAAGGGGATAACGGAAAAACAACCTTGGAAATCGACTCAAGCAGTCAATTTCGGAAAATAAAAAATTATGAATTCCAAGAATAAGAACTATAAATGCATCCTTATTCTTGGAACTACAAAACCTTGATTAGATTTCTATTTTAAGGGCCTTTGCAATTTTTTCTAATTGCGATCCTATTTTAGAAACATTTGCTTTGATTTGTTCTTTTTGAGCCTCCGTTAAGGGTTTGTTTGATTTTTCTTGATTAGACTCTTCCGCTTGACTTGTTGATTCTTCTGTGCCGTCTGTTTGGGCACCGCCAAGAACCTTTAACTTCATTTTTAGGATTGTTTCAAACAGTTCAGTACCTTTTGACTGAAGAAGTTCAGACGACAAACCTCCTTTTTGGATACTTAAACTGATCAAATCTCCACCTTCATCAGCTTTAGAAAGGGCAACCGACACTAAGGCTGTTTTTTTAAGTAAATGCTCTTTATTCTTTTTGATGGCCTTGAACATAGTCATTGCCTCCGGAACTTTTTTGATTGGAATAAAAACACAGGCTGTCTTTTTGCCCGCTAATTTGTAATCAACAAATACAATCCCTGCCTTGGCCTTTCGTACAAGTGCTGGTTTTATCTCTTTTTTCTTGTATTCTGCAAATTTTTGAGCCTTAAACGCCTCAAAATCAAATTCATTATTAGCCATTTTTCAATTTTTTATTATATTAATGCTTTAATATCGTAATTTAAAGCTAAAAAAACAATTTTAATTAAAACATAAATTATACTATTTATAAATTGAAATCAGTACCAATTAACAAACAATCATTTTACAGATAGCAATTCAAAATATTCTCTCTTAAATGGCACAACACAATAATACAGGTCGCTTGGGCGAACAACTAGCCGCTGAATTACTACTATACAAAGGCTACCAAATCCTTGAAAAAAACTGGCGTTGGGGCAAAGGTGAAATTGACTTGATTTGTACGTATCAAGATTCGCTTATTTTTGTAGAGGTCAAAACCAGATCGGTCTCGACTTTTGGTCATCCGGAAGATGCCATTTCAGAAAAAAAACAACAACGCATGTTTGAATTAGCTGCCGAATATATGTTTCGTATACAATACGAGGAGGAGTACCGTTTTGATATTATCTCTATTGTCTTACAACCTAAGCTTGATATTAAACATTATCAAGATGCTTTTTTTCCTCATTGGTAATCCTCTATTTTATTAATTCGTATAATCATTTAATCATTAGTCTATCATGCATCATTTACTGTTTATTATCTGTACCTGCTTTCTTTTTACCGCTTGCAAAGAAGATGCAAAAAAAGGCGCTGATTGTTATGACAATTATAACAATACCCAACTTATTAATTACCAAGGAACGGAAAGGGCTTTTGTACTATATTTGCCGGATGGATATGATGGCAGTAGAAAAGTCCCCTTACTATTTAACTTTCACGGATTTGGAGGCAGTACAAATGACCACCTTAACACGAGTGACATGCGTCAATTAGCCGATAGAGATACCTTCATATTGGTCTACCCGCAAGGCAGTTGTCTCGAGGGGTTTTCGCATTGGAATGCCGCCTTGCCCTCTGCCACGAACAAAAGTACAGTAGACGACCTTGGATTTATAGATTTCCTTATAAATGATTTATCCTCTAACTATGAAGTAGATTCCGCTAGAATATACGCATGTGGCTATTCAAACGGAGCATTTTTTAGTTACGCCCTAGCCTGCTATTTGGGGCACAAGATAGCTGCGATTGGTTCAGTATCAGGTACCATGCTAGACAGTTCTTTGCAATGTAGTCCTAGTCATCCTACAGCTATGATTAATTTGCACGGTACAAACGACGGGGTAGTACCCTATAATGGTTCTTCAGAATACATCGCTATTCCCGATGTGGTAGATTATTGGTGTCAGCAAAACAATACCGACCTTAGTGCTAGCTTAAGTAGCGAAAACTACCTAGGTACAACTATTGAAAAATACCTTTATGCTAATGGAGACAGTGCTGTTAGCGTAGAACATTACAAGATAATTGGCGGAGGACACGATTGGTTTGACATAGAGTTTTCGGGGGCTAGCACCAACGAAATCTTGTGGGATTTTTTGTCGAAATACGACCTTTACGGACGGCGCCCTTAAAGAGGTATTATTGTAGTTTAATTCAAAAAAAACAAAACCCCTTGAACAAAATCAAGGGGTTTTGTTTATTAGGTTAAAAGCTTTGCCTAATTTAGGTGTGCATTTTTGATCTCCTGCCCTTCTTTTTGTACGAATGCATCTTTGACTCTACGCTGATAGGTTTCTTTAGAATCGTCTAAGCCCACAGTTTTGACGGTCATACTTCTCGACGCTGCATTCACGATAAAATCTTCAATTATTTCTTTGACATCGTGGTGTATGAAATAACTATTGGTGGCATCAATTTCGAGATTTGTACCATCTTCAAATTCATTTAATGTTTTTTGGATGGACGCCTTGTTCAAAAAAGTAACATCCTGTGATAATATAAGGCGCGTTTTATTGGGTCCATTTTCTTGAGCTATCTCCTCCATTTCATAAGATACTTTATAGTTGTTTCTGAGTATGATAAAGATAGCGACAACCATTCCTAATCCTATACCTAATAGTAAGTTGGTAAAAATAATCCCCAAAATAGTAGCCATAAAAGGTATAAATTGATCCATTCCTTGTTGGTACATTTTTTTGAACAAAGCAGGTTTGGCAAGCTTGTATCCTACTACAAAAAGAATAGCTGCTAAGGTTGCTTTAGGAATTAAATTCAGCAAAGTCGGAATTGCAATTATGCTGATCAATAATAAGAAACCGTGAATTACGGCAGAGGCTTTTGTTTTACCGCCTGTTTGCTGATTAACTGAACTTCTGATAATCACCTGAGTAACAGGCAAACCACCAATCAAACCGCATATAATATTACCAAAACCCTGTGCCTTTAATTCGCGATTCACAGGGGTTACGCGTTTAAATTCATCCTGTTTGTCAGAAGCTTCAACGCACAATAGAGTTTCGAGACTCGCTACAACTGCTAAAACAACAGCGGTGACATAAACATCAAGGTTCATCAAACCCTTCGCAAAATCGGGAAAGATAAAGTTGGCTAAAAATTGATCCATATTTGAAGCTACCGGAATACGCACTAAATGCTCTTCGCTAATCGCTAATTGACTGTAACTTTGAAAAACTAAGCCCAAAATCACACCTGTTGTTACCGCCACTAAAGGACCTTTCACCACTTTGGTTAGGCTAATTTTTTGCATAAAAGGGCGGTCCCATAATACAAGGATGAACAAAGAAACAACAGTAACAACAAGGGCGCCGGTACTAATATAGCCAAGCATATTACCCAATTCAGAAAAAGTATTTTGACCATCCATTTGAAAGAAAGACCAATCCCCTATCGCATCTTTATCGTAACCAAATGCATGCGGAATTTGTTTCATAAATATTAGAATCCCGATACCAGCTAACATACCGTGGACAACCGAAGATGGAAAGTAGTGGGCTATGATTCCCGCACGAATGTACCCCATTACTATTTGGAGAATTCCTGCCAGCACTACAGCCACTAGAAAAACATCAAAACCACCTAAATCGGTGATTGCATTGAGTACGATGACGGCTAATCCCGCAGCGGGACCACTTACTCCAAGCGGAGACCCACTCAAAGCACCGACAATAAGGCCCCCGACAATACCACTAATCAAGCCTGAATAAAGAGGGGCACCCGAAGCTAAGGCAATCCCTAAACACAAAGGCATAGCAACAAGAAAAACGACAACACTAGCGGGTATATCGCTTTTCAAATTTTTAAAAGGGCTTAAACTTTTCTGATTTTTCATGACAAACTTTTTTCAAAAGGCAATACCAAACATAGCATATGCCTATATTATTTATGTTTAAAAATAAAGTTGGGAAGAAAGCAAGAATAATTTGGTATATTGTGGTTAAAGTATTTGTTCCGGAGGCGGAGAAGGAACGACTTTGGCATACTCATCTAAGTAAAAAATTTGGGTTGAAAGTTGTTCTAGATCGAGTAGTGCAGCTAAAAATTGCGGCTGAGAAAGCACTTCTTGTGGATGATGACTAAACAACTTGGTTTCAACCTCTTTTTCTTGACTTTTATCCTCTTTTTCTTCTGTAGAATCACAAATTTCGTAGTCTTTATCAAGGTAAGTGTTAAAAACATCTACCAAAGGTTGCCCTATAATAAACAAGGCTGTTGCTATCAAACAAAGCTGCTTAAGAGTTTTGTGAAGCAATAAAAAAGAAGATATTTTATGGATCGAAAACAAGCTATTATGTTAGTTTGGTCAAAGGTTATACTAATTTAAATGATAGTAACACTTTCAAAAGTAAATGTTTTGATTTGATACATCAAATAATCAGCACTAATTTTAAAAAATATTATTAAACTTTGACATAAATAAATACAGTATAGCAACAGCAAAATCATACCAATGTTGCAATAGATTCCTTAAATAATAAAATTTTAACCGTAAGCCTGCATCTCAAATAGTTTCCACAGCCCTTTTGAATTCCTATGAAAAAATAATGTTGCCCCAAATAACTCGATCCCTTCTTTCATCTCTTCCACAGTAGGCTTTTCCTCAAAAGAAAAGAAAAACACCTGCTTATCCTCCTTCGATGGCCTTAGTGAATGCGGTTGACTTTGAGTAATTCGATGCTCAAAAATCTGAAAAAACAATTCGTCAAACAAAGAAATTTTAATGAATGCTGTGTCGGACAAAAACACCAATTCTTGTACATCTTTCTGAACCACTGCCCTTTGAAAGCGTCCCCAAAAGATATCAATATCCTTTGTTGTTTCTAAACTGTCTCTAAGGGTTTGTTTGGGGTTTGATAATGCTTCTTGAACTCCCTGTAAGGAAGCTTGTTTCGAATCTTCTGTAGAACAACCTGTACACACTACAAAAAAAATAAATACTGATAAAATGGTTAATTGATGCATTGCTAATTAAATTAATGAATAAACAAAATCCATCTATCTTACGAATTGATGTATGTTGAGCCGTTGATTTTGCTGCAAACATAATAAATACTTAAATTAATGATACTTAATCGATCAATAAAAAATTAGTATAAGCTTTAATAAATTATAAAATTAAGTTTCAATATGTTCTAAAAGGCAGTTAAACTAGTTTCATTCGAATTATTTTTGTTAAAAACACTTTATTCTTGTTCAAAATAAATAATTTTAATTATTGTGTATTTTACTAATACTAATTTATCCCTTTAATATCGATGAAAGACGCTTTATTAAATACTTCGAAAAAAGAGCTAAATCTACAACTCGCTGCAACGAACTATACCCCTAAAGAAAAAATCAATAGGATTTTGAACTATTGCCGATTAAATTACAGCGAAATTGAGGAATTAACCGCTTACATTGAACAAGGCATTGCCTTGTCAAATGAAGCAAAGCTTCCAGTCCATTCAAAAGCACTGCAGATGTATTTAGCCTTTTGGGCTTGGTACGCCAACGAACATCAACAAGCAATATCAATCGTTGATAATCAGTACGCCCTGCTTTTTGAAAAAGAATTTTATTTTGAATGCGCCTTGGCAATCAACATCAAAAGTTTGATTGAATGGTCAAAAGGAGCCCTAGAAAATGCTTTTGAGTTAATTCTTGAATATTTGGATAAGTTTAGACAAAAACAAATACAGGGGACTGCGACAGCAAAACTACACATTAGTCTTGCCATGATATACTTTGATTTATCTGAATTGGAGTTATCCAAAAAACATTATCAATGTTGCCAGAAAGAACTACATGCTTGTGTTTTATTGTACGATTACAGCATGGATTGCTATTCCCTAATTGGATTGGGCTGCATACTTTACAAACAAGAACAATACGAAAAGGCAAACGTCTTGTTAGAGAAAGCCGTTGTACTGAGTCAAACAAATAAAATGTGGATGACAGAAGCACGGGCCTATTACGAACTTGCTCAAGGTGCAATAAACAATCATAATACTGATTCAGCAATACAATTATTGAATAAAAGTTTAAAAATTCGACAAGACCATCAAAATATCCCCGCCACTACTAGTTGCTTAATTCGTCTTGGAGAAATACATCTAGAAAAAGACACAACTGTGGCCAAAAGCTATTTGCTTAAAGCACTAAAAAATGCGGTCCATAAAAATTTAATTCCCAAATTAATTCTGATTTATGATTTATTAGCCCGCTTACATGAAAAAGAAAAAGCTTATGAAAAAGCCTATGAATGTTTGAAATTAAAAGAAACCTATTATCAACAGACCTATGACTTGGCAACCAACAATCAATCTAAATTTTTGTCCTTCAAATACAAAAATAAAATTGCGCAGGAAAAATCAGTATTGCAGCAGCAAATGATTCAACAATTAAAAAAAGCCAATCAGACAATTACCCGACAAAAAAATGCCATTGAAGAAAAAAATATTGCTATATCCCAAAAAAATAATGAGAAGGACATTCTACTCAAAGAAATTCATCACCGTGTCAAAAACAACTTACAGGTCATTACGAGTTTTTTGAGTTTACAATCCAGTGGTATTCGTGACAAAAAAACACTGTCGCTTTTTGAAAGTAGTCAATATAGAATCAACTCCATGTCTCTTATACACGAAATGCTGTATCAATCCGACAACCTCTCTACGATTAATTACAATCAATACCTTCAGCAACTAATGGAGTCCCTGTTTCTAAGTTTTCAGAACAAAAAAAATCATGTGAAAAAACAAATCAAGGTTCAGAATGACCTTCAAATCAATCTAGACACCGCCATTCCGCTCGGCTTAATCATCGCTGAAATAATTACCAATGCCCTCAAATATGCCTTCATCAATCAAGCCGAAGGCTTCGTCTACATAGACCTTCGTAGCCACATTGAAGACAACCGCTACCTGCTTAAAATTGGAGACAATGGTGTTGGATTACCTGATGTGCAACAAAAAACTAAATCTTCTAGTTTGGGAATGCAACTGATTCATCGATTGGTTCGGCAACTCAATGGCAGTATTCTTTTCGACAGCAATCAAAAAGGCACTCATTACCACATCGAATTTTGCCCCATCAAAGACCATAGTTGGCTCGTTTAGCCGTTCGACCCATCATGCCTTGTGTATGTCTTTTAGCTGCTGCCTCAGACAACAGCCTCTTTATCCTTCTTAACAGCTTTAATAAATTATAGTCCTTAATTGTCTATGTAGAAATAAATTCCTAAGTTAAGTCTAGAAATTACTGACTTAAATACCTAAAGGAATGTATTATTGGATTCGTTATCTGTCTTTATATGTGATTATTAACAGCTTAATTGCCTGTACACCTAGTACGAGTACCACGTCTAATCCCCCCCTAGCCTCGGATAGTCTTGATCAAAATGCATCAAAAAAAGTTGTATTATGGACTCGAACAGAAGCCTTGTCGATGCAGGCTGCTTTTGATAAAGAAATTGAAGAAGTTAGCGCAACTACTAAAAACAAGTTTAAAGCCCTTCCAACTGCTTTTCATCGTTGTTTCAAAGATCAATTTAAGCGCCTTGGCCCTTGGCCGGAGATTAAAAATAATACTTGTGAATTAAATTTGACTTCAGCGGGATATGCACTTAAACATAAGATTGACAGCGCTGCTTATCATATTTTTGTACCGCTTGAAATAGACAGTCAGTACAATTGGGCTATTGAAAGCAAGATTAACGTAATCAGTCTAGATTCTACGAGTCTATTTGGCCTACACATAGGTTATGATGAACAGTTACAATTAGGAACATTTTTCCGCATCAACCCACTTATTAAAAAATTGACCATTATGAATTGTTCGGAAGACAGTATATTGCATTTCCTGAACCAAAAAAATTTCAAAATAATTAAAGACTCAATGAACACCCTGCGTGTCGAATCCTACCAAAAATTTTGGTTCTATTATCTCAATGATACGCTGGTATATTGCCATCCTGCCAAGCCCTTAGAAAGTAATAAATTTGGATATACAATAGATGGGCGCGCGCATCTAAACTCAGCTTATTTTCAAATTCAGTGGTAATTAAACAGCTTTAAAATAGCGCTAATGATACGCTCATAAAACTGTAGCTGCCTAAAATTAATCAAGTAGTAAAATACAACTCGCTTGCTCTATTGTGCGCACATTAAATCATTTTTTGAACTAGAAGATTAATTTGAATTAAAATTTAGGCTTTAAAAACAAAAATACTATTTTTGTGCTTTGTACCTAAAAATCCCGCCACAATGAAAGAAGTAAAGCAACTACTTGAAAAAATGAGAAAAGCGCAATTGGACAAAGATACCAAGAACGCTGTTAGTTATTTGCAAGCCGCTACCAAACGATTGGATTTGCTGGCCAAACAATCACCTGATGATGCAAGTTTTCACCTTAAAAAAGCAGAGCTTTACATAAGTATCAATGCACACAAGTTTGCAGAAAAAGATTTGCTGAAAGCCATTTCTATTGACCCTCAAAATGCACGCACCCTGTATATGTTGGGAAAGGTATACCTAAAAACTAGCGCTTTTAAACTAGCTGCAGAAGCCTACGATAAATTTTTTCTGCTAGACGAAACGAATCCCTGCGGCATACAACATGCAACGGTTTATTTCGAAAGAGCAATTGCCAGAAATGGATTATATTGGTACGATGAGGCCCTTGACGATTTGGAAAAAGTAACAGTATTGCAGCCAAAAATGCCGCAGCTAGAACAGTCTATTGCGACCATCAAAAAAAATAAAGCGGCTGCTCAATAATACAGATTAAATAACCCACTGAGTTGGTTTTTAAATATTTTCAAAGTAAATTTTGTAGTGGGTTCCTTGGCGTGTATAATCTAAATCTACCTGCCCGTTTATTTGTTTGGTCAACTTAAAAATAAGTTGCATGCCCAGCGATTTGCGTTTTACACGGTCAAAACTATCACTAAACCCAGGACCATTGTCTCCAATTTCCATAAAATATCGACCTGTTTGATCGGTTTCACTTATTTTGAGAGATAGCAAACCCTCCTTGGAATCATTAAAGGCATATTTCAAAGAGTTGGTCACAATTTCGTTAATCATCAAACCCAATGGAATAGCGGTATCTATATTTAGATACATTTCTACCACCGAAAGTTGTAAGCTAATATTGTGCTGTACCCCTTTAAAAGATTTTAGTAAGTTGTTTAACAAAAACTGTAAGTATTCAGCATAATTAATCATAGATAAATTATCGGACTGATACAACATTTCATGAATTAGGGCCATCGCATTAATCCTATGCTGACTGGTATCGAACAATGCTTTGGTCTTGGAATCTTTGATACTAAAAGATTGTAAACTCAATAAACTTGTCACAATCTGCAAATTATTTTTCACTCGATGATGCACTTCTTTGAGTAAAATATCTTTTTCGTCGTTGCGGTAACTCAATTCGGTATTCATTACCTGAAGGTGGTTCAGGGCTTTGTGTAATTCTCGGGTTTTATCCCGTACATTTTCTTCTAGTTTTAATTGATGGCGCTTCAGTTTTTCTAAGACAAAGGCCTGTGTTAGCCTAGAAGAAGTCATTGAAGCAATTGTCGTAAGGGTTCGTAGGTCTTCTTGGGAATAAAAATTTCTTTTGGTATGTTCTGAGTCTATTATCCCAATCACCAAGCCATCGGCGATTATAGGAACCGTTATTTCGGACAATCGAGATTCGTCATCCAAAAAATAGCGTTCGTCCTTGCTAGTATCAGAAACTATTTCACCGATTCCTGTTCGGGCAACATCGCCTACAATACCCAAGCCTGGTTTTAGTTTGATGGGCTTGTGGATATCGAACGAAATCGGGTTCTTGGGGCCCCATGCTGCTTTTTGCAACAAATATTCCTTATTTTCATCAAATAAATAGACGACACAATCTTCGTATCCAAGTTTGCCAATAGCGTCTCGAGCAACCATCCACACAATTTCATCAATTGTATTGGTTTTGAGAAAACCAACTGCAAACTCATTTATCACATTCAAATACCTAGATGTTTTGTTGAGTTTTTTGTTGTGCTCTGATTGATAATTAAACTTCAAATATTTATTCTTAATAGCTACTTTATCATTTTTTTGTTTGAGTGATAGCAGGTTGTACTTTTTGAGGTACACCAAAGAAGCTTGAAAGGCATTCTTGTGCTCATACAATTGTGAAAACAGTTGGTAAATTTTGGCGGTTTTCGTATTCAGTCTTTTGGATACACATATTTCAAGCGCCTCTTTGAGGTAGTTTTCGCATGCTTCATATTGTTTTTGTTCAAAACATATTTCAGCCAAGGATATCATCGTGCTCACTAGTGCAGGCAACGCATGATTGCTTTTGCGAATATCATAACTCTTAAGAAAATAAATTCTAGCCTTTTGTGGCTGTTTATTCAAAAGGTATATCTTTCCTAGTTCATGATAGGCACGCGCTTCCATATTCCAATGAAAGTACTCCTTCCCTATTTTTAAAACCTCTTCTAAATTGCGAACACCTTTAAAATATTCCTCTTTTTGTACCGAAATAGAAGCCAAGCCAATTTTTATATAACCCAACAATCCTATTGGTGCAACTTTTTTGAGATAATTTAAGGATTTTTGATAAAACTGCTTGGCTAAAGTCAGTTCATTCAAATCGAAATAAAACACCGCTTGAATGTAGTAAATGTATGCTAAAGATTGCAGCTTATTGCGCTTGTATTTAAGGCTAATCAAGGCATTTTTGATGTACTCGAAAGCTGCCTCTAAATTACCTTTAGACCATTCCATCTGACACAATAGTGTAAGAGCAAAACCATATTCACTAAAATTTTTATCCGCTAAAAACTTGGGCAATAATTCTTTACATAGTCTGTAGGCTTCAGTGCGTTGTTCGTAATGCAAAAGGTAATAAGCTCTGTAAATAAGTAAAGTATCTAAAGCATCATATTGGGCATTATATTCAGCAAGTTGAATCCCTTTTTCTATCAATTCATACACTTCTTGACGAAGCGAGCTAAAATGTAAGCGACAAAAAGCAACAATCGCGTTGATCTTTTCCTGTGGTATATCAGTATCCTCGAGTTCGGCATTTACCTTACTTATTGGGAATATTGCGCGCTTGCTAGACATATTTGAATCCTGGGTTAATCGGGTATTAAAGACGTTCTAATATAATAAAAAGATTGCATTAAGACTGTAATAATCTTTGAAAGGAGTATTATTCATTTGTAAATAAACGATTAAAACAGATATGTTTGAATGATTTTAATTAAAAATTGTTGTAAAATTAACTAAATTAGGATAAGCTTTTTAAATGCATTATTTAGGATGACTAAACCTAATTAAAATGAATCTTCATGAAACTTTTGCCGAATTCTTTGAAGAAGAAAAACTACAAATTTTTGCTTTTTTACTGTCCAAAACACATGCTCAAGGGGGTAGCTGTTTGATTAAAGGGGGGACGTATGACCAACTTCTTGCAGATAGCAAGTTTGAGGGAAAAAGACTCGAATGGGATAACATCTGTGATAGCCCTTTAGTGGGAAGGAACGGCGACGACAAATGCCCTTTTATATATACTGATAAGCGCCTATATTTGTTCCGTTATTTTAACTACGAAAATTCAATTCGGCAAAATTTAACAGAAATATCTAAAGAAGAACTAAAAATAGTCCCAAAAAGACGTCAACAATTGGGTACTTACAAGGGACTCATTCGGCGTTTTCAGGCCAACATTCCGAATTCAAAAATAGAAAATAATACGGCTGTTGATTGGTCATTGTTGGCCTGCATGAATGCTTATTTACGAAATTTTTCTATTATAACCGGCGGGCCCGGAACAGGCAAAACAACTACAATTGCCAAATTATTAGCGCTGTTGTTTAGCGAAAATTCTGCCGTCAGAATAGCCCTAGCCGCTCCGACGGGTAAAGCTAGCAAACGTATTTTAGAATCTTTAAAAGATAGCTGCCTGCGTCAACCCGACCTTTTTCCGCAAGCCTTGCATCAGTTCATCCATAAAGCCGATGCCTTCACCTTACATCGTCTCCTTGGTTATCAGCCTAATAGTCCCTACTTTTACCATAATACTGACCGCCCCCTCGATTATGATGTAATAATAGTAGATGAAGCATCAATGATTGATTTACCGATGTTTTCAAAATTACTTTCTGCCATACCACAACACAAACGATTGATCCTATTAGGGGATCATCATCAATTAAGTTCCATTGACATAGGCGTTGTTCTAGACGATTTTTGTGCCGATAACATCAATAATTTTGATGCCGACAACCTAAGTTTTTTCAATTCTTTTTTAGACAACCAAGCTCCTATTCCTAGCTTAGAAGATTCTACATGCTATCAGCCTTCTTTGATGAGAAATCGGGTTACGGGTTTGTTGCACAACTATCGTTCGGCTAATTATCCAGCCATCCACCATATTAGCCAATCCATTCTTGCTTCCAAATTATCAGATATTTGGGCATATAAAGACAAAAAAGAAGCCGTTTCGATCGTAGATTATGACCAAGTCGAGCTGGTTTTAGATGCATATATTGAAACGATTAAGGGGTATTTGGATTGCAAAAATATAGGCGATGCACTTCAATGCCTTAACAAAGCTAAAATACTTTGTGCTGTCAAAGAGGGACCTGTGGGAGTTCATCAGCTAAACAATCGTGTTGAAGAAAAACTTAGGACAAAAGGACTACGTCCTAACCTTATTTTTTACGAAAACCGTCCGATTATTATTCGTAAAAACCAACCTGAACAGCAGCTTTATAACGGTGAAATAGGACTAATACGAGCCGGCATGGCTTATTTTTTAAATACTAACAACGAAGTCATTTGTATAGACCCTGCTTATATTGTAGCCTGCGAAACAGTTTTTGCGCTGACGATTCACAAAAGTCAAGGCTCGGAGTATAATTCAGTTTATATTTTTTTGCCGCCCCAAGCAGGCCATCGAATGGTTCGCAAAGAGTTGCTTTATACTGCGGTAACCCGAGCCCAACAAAAGGTGTGCATTATAGCCGATAAAATGGTATTGGAACAAAGCCTTATACAAAAAACAAAACGCGCCTCTGGCCTAAAAGAACGCTTATATGTCTAACTCTATACACTATAAGGCGGCTACACTCGAAGGCTTATCTGCTCAGCTTTCTGAAAACATTGCGCAAGAAAAATGTGTTTTTCGTTCTATTTATGTGGTCAATGCACCCCCTTCGTCTAATGAATGGTGGCTACAACAATTGCTTGAAAAAAATGGAATCGTGGCCGATGTTCATTTCAAGCAGCCAAAATCAGTCATTGAACAATTAAGTTATCAAATTTTGGGCCCTCAAGCAGTGGCTCAAATAGCCCCTCCTCATTTGTTATGTTGGCAAATTTATGCGCTACTTGAAACTACAATATTCCAACAAAAATTCCCTGAAACCGCTGCTTATTATTCAAATAACAACGTTCAGCAATGGGTATTGGCATCAAAAATAGCAGACTTATTTCACCAATACGAACAACAATTAATTGATCCTATTGAAGCAGGCGATGATTTCCAAAAATACATTTGGCAAAACATCCCTAAAACAGGAGGACTCCCCCCTATTACATCTGAATCTTTTTTGGAAGAAATACAACAACAATTGCTGCAAAAAAATACTAAAAAAAAGCTTCAAAGTCAATTTGCTATTTTGCACTTGTTGCATCCCGAACAACTACAACCTTTAGCACTAAAATTCTTTCAACTGCTCAGTCAACACCTAAAAATATTTATTTACTCACATCAATTTTCGGCCAGTGACACAGCTGCTTTTTTGGCTCAAAAGTGGCTATTAAAGCCAACACTGCCCATTAATTTTGAAGCTAGTCAAGCACTGTATATACCCCGTTCTACACAGCCTCCCAAGCATCTTTTGGCAAAAGTTCAAACCAATCTTTCCTTGGGCACAGACCAAAATACCATCCTGTCCGACAGAGACGATTCTATTCAGATTGATTGCTGCCATAATATAGCACGCTGTGTAGAAGTATTATACGACTACTTAGTGGATAAAGTGCTGCATGCTTCATCCCCTTATGCAGCTAAAGACATCCTAGTTCAGGTCGTAAACATAGAACAATATTATGCGGCAATACAACGTGTTTTTGGGGCCGCTAATTATCCCTTGCCTTTTCATATCAATTATGCCCCCCCTAGTACAACAGATTCTTCTTGGCATGTCCTCGGTCTATTGCTTGAAATGAACAAGCAACTAAAAGCACGTTCGGTTATTGAATTGATAAATTGTGCAGCCTTGCAAAGAAGTTATGAATTTGACGATATTGTTGCCGTAAAATCTATGATTGAAGCTGCCAATATTCGATGCGGAATTCGAGGAGATACTGACTTAGAGACCAATTCTGTAAGCTGGACAAAAGGACTTCAGCGCTTGATTTATGGTTACTGTATGGCTAATCAACAATTTTATAGCTTTCAGAATGGAACTGTTTTGCAAGAAGCTTGGGCCGTCGATAAAGTAGAAGGGCCTTCATTTAATGATTTAATGCGCCTTAAAGCCTTGATAACTAGCTTGAACGATTGGCTAAAAATTCAGCAAACACCCCGCAAACTCCATGATTGGAACGAAATTCTTTTGCATTCAATTAGCCAATTTATGGATACGGAAGCACAACTTGAATTAACGTCATTAATCCATAAAATTCGTTCTTGCCAATCTATAAACAGCCCCCAAAAACCGATCTCCTACACTGTTTATCAAAGCTACATACAGCAACTAATTCAGTCTGAACAGCGGGTTTTGAAGCGTTCTAACAAAGGCATTTGTTTTAGTCCAATCGAGCATCATTTAGCCGTTCCCAAAAAAATCATCTGCTTCTTGGGAATCGATTTACATCGCTATCCTAGAGAAGAACAAATTTATCAATTCGATTTGAGTCGAAAGCATCCTTGGCGTATAAGTATGGCACAAAAGGATTATCATTTCTTTTTACAAAACATCAGTTTGGCCCAAACACATTTCTACCTCAATTATCAAGGCTATGACGAACAACATCGAAGCGTCCCACCTTGTTCTGTTGTCGAGACTTGGCTGATGTATTTACAGCAAATAACAAAGGCTAGCTTTTCAAATTTCAAGCAGTACCCCGCCACACTTTACGACCCGCAGTACAATCGAGTTGAATGCCCCAATTATTATAGTTATTTCAAAACCTTAGCTGCTTTCGAATCACAGACCCTCTTTGTTTCAGATTCTCCAAACGACCCTCCTAATTTTGACCCTACAATAGCGATAGCCGATTGGCTTCAGTTTTTCTGTCAACCTGTCAAATATTTTTTACAAAGGCATTATAACCTGTATTATGAACAGCAAAATACGCAAGTCAGGGATCGTGAATTATTTGAACTAAACCCTTTGGAACGATGGACTATTAAAGAGGGACTCATGCAAAAAGCGGTGGGGCAATCGCCACTAAAAGAATGGAAGGAAAAAGGATATCTTCCCCTATCTAATTTGGGCAATATTACCTACCTAAACCTACAAACAGAAACAAGGGCTTTGAAGGATGTTTTTGTGCAATTACAACAAAATAATACCGCACGATACGAAGCCTTTGAACTAGAACTTGACGAGTACAAGCTTGAAGGTAAATTAGGGCCTTTTTACGGCAAACGTTTGCTACATTATCAACTATCCTCTTCGATCAAAGAACGATTTAAATGCAAACTTAATCAGTTGCTGATGGCTGCTGCCGGCTGGGATTACGAAATCTATTATATCGATAAAAAGATCGAAAAACTAGCCCCTTTGAAACAAGATATAGCAAAAGATAAAATCCGGCATTTAATCAAAATTTATCAAGATGGTCAACAAACTCCTTTTCTATTTTCCGCCGATTTGAAAGCTAAAGATTATTCAAAACTAATCAAACAACCGGAGTCCTTGGTCGAGCTATTAAAATATCAGGCCGCTTATTTCGAAGCCCTAGACTGGTCATTCTTTAAGCAAGAGGGGGCGCTCAAAAGTTTTCAAAAAAATGTCCAATATTTATTAGTTGACCTCTTAGAACTATCGCTATGAATACCTCCCTTTTTGATGCTTACAGTATTCCTTTAAAAGGTTCTAACTTGATAGAAGCAAGTGCCGGCACTGGCAAAACCTATTCGATAGCTATATTATGCTTGCGCTTGATTGTCGAAAAAAACATCCCTATCGATCAACAATTGATGGTTACCTTTACCCAAAATGCAGTTGCTGAACTAGAAGTTCGTATACGCAAATTTATTAGAGTGGCACAACAACAACTCGACAATGGTTCGCGAGAAAAAGATATGGAATCGGTACATGCTTGGATCGATCAACTCCTCGAAAACAAAAAATTTAGCTCGGATAGTATTGCCTCCTCTTTGGCGCAAGCACTCGAAAGCCTAGACCGAATTCCGGTGATGACCATCCATAAATTTTGTCGCAAGGTACTCAACGATTTTGCTATTGAGTGCCAACATATGTACGACCAACAAATCATAGAAGATCTTGACGAAATTATTCAACAAGAAGTTGAAAATTATTGGAGAAAATATATCAGCACACTAGACCCTTTGTTGTTGCAATTATTAATGCCTGCCAATCAAAAAAAATTAAAAGATTTACACCTTGATAATTTAGTAGAATTTATCAAAAAATGCCTCTCCGGGAAAAAATGGATGAATACGGTGGTTGATCCGCAACAACTTTTGAGACAAATCAAGGAATACGCTCATTATTTTAATCAAAAAGACTGGACTACTTTTTTGGACAACAGGTATCAAACGAAAATTAAACAATTCAGTCGTAACAAATGCGATCAATACCTTGAATACTGCAACGATTTAGTAACATTTTTGTCGAAAGCAGACCAAAATACGGCTTTGTTTAACAAGGTTTTTGAATCTGAAATAGCTTGGCTGAACGAATTAAGAATACTGGTTCAACATTTCAAAAACAATTGCTTTAACCAGGCGTTTCAACTCGTTGTACCAGCTATACAACAGCAGCTTAATCAAAAAAAACTACTCAGTCACGATCAATCTATTTTAGATGTTTACCAAGTCATTTCTCCGCAGCACAGTAGCAATCAGCAGGCGCAACATTCCTTAATAAATGGCCTGAACAAACAATACCGAGCCGTTTTTGTGGATGAGTTCCAAGATACTGATCGCTATCAATACGAGATTTTCCACCGTATTTTTGCATCAAAATCTGCTTGTATTTTTTTTATAGGAGATCCTAAGCAATCGATCTATGCCTGGCGTCAAGCCGACCTCAACACCTATTTAAAAGCACGTGAAAATTGCAAAATCAATCAGATGCATATCAATTATCGATCCTCTAGCAACTATGTTAAATCGATGAACACTTTTTTTGCACCAAATCCAAGCTTTGATGCCTTCTACCAGCATAATATTGCTGCTAAACAACGTATAAATTATCAACCTGTCTTGGCCAAACTACCCACCGAAACAATTAATTTAGATCAGCAATCTTTAAACCCTTTGAACCTAATCGATGCCCCTTATAAGCAAGAAACAATTGTGGAGCAAACCGCACAACTTGTATTAGCACTGCTCAAGGAAGGTCGCTGGCACAACAATAACAAGAAAATAGAGGCGCAGGATATTTCAATTCTTGTCCGTAATAACCAACAGGCTACACTAATAGACAATGCGCTACAAGCATTAAATATTCCTAGCCAAACGTCCAACAATGCGGATATTTATACCTCTGTAGTGGCCCCTTATATATTGTATATTCTAGAGGCCTGGCATGCACGTTCTTTACGAAAATTAAACAAGGCAATCATCAACCCTTTAACGGGTTTTGTTTGGAAAGACCTACAAAATATAGACAAAAATCTACTACAAAATTACTTTCAAGGCTACCTAAAAAGTTGGTTGAAAAAAGGAATCTACCCGGCATTAATGCAGTATTTTGCTGATTTCAATTGTGCTGAACAACTGATGAAAAGTGGTCGCAAAAATGCTAAAAGATGCCTTTCTGATTACTATCAACTAGCCGAAACCTTACACGAAGTAAGTCTAACAAACAAGTACAGCGCAGCCCAACTTATCGACTATTTAAAGGCATCAATAGCGGGTCTAAACTCGAATGAAGTGGCCCTTCAACGGCCAATTTCAGAACAAGCAGCAGTACAACTGTTGACAGTGCACAAAAGTAAAGGACTAGAATTCAAAATAGTTATTGCCCCTTTTCTCGATTTAAAAACTACGCAAAAAAGCCTTTTTAGAGAATTTAGGAACAAGGCAGGCGACTATTGTTTTTGTACCAAACAGCAGCTAGAATACCAATCTTTGTGGACAGAACAACTTGAACAAGAAAATCGTCGATTGATTTATGTAGCATTGACGAGGGCTAAATACGCCTCGTTTGTTTTCAAAAACAAAAGTAATTCTTCATTAAGCCCTTTTTTCGAAGCCTTAAAAATACAACAACCAAGCTCTATTCAATCCTTTGAACAAATCGTGGGCAAAATAGACCTAGAAAGTCCTTATTCCCAACCTACCCAACTATCAACGCCTCTTTTGCGCGAAGTTTCGGATAAATTTACCCTGTCCGACCGCTATTACCGCTCGATGAGTTATTCCTATCTGGCCGGCGCACATCAATACCATTCAAAACCGATCGCTGACAAGCAGTATCCAAGCGAAAGTTATGAGCATTTTATATTCAATGTTTTGCCAAGAGGGATACAGGCTGGAGAAATGCTGCATAACCTTTTTGAATGGATCGATTGGACGTCGACAGCCAACGATTCGTGGTCGGCTACTATTGAAATGGCTTTGCAAAAATACGGCTTTAGTAGCAATACCAAAATGATGCAAATTCGGCTTGCAGAAATGATTGAAAAGGTGACTCATGGCCTTATTAAATTCAAAAAAAACTGCTTCAAGTTAGCGTCTATTCAGCGCCAAAAAAGAAGAATAGAGCTAGAGTTTAACTTTAAGGCCTCTGCATTTACTATAGATAACCTTAGTTCCTTAGAATCTTATCTTCCGAGTGGATTTAGAATACATCATCGGCAAAGCGAACACATTGAAGGCAAGTTAAATGGATTTATTGATTTATTTTTTGAAAAAGATAATAAATATTATATCCTGGATTGGAAGTCTAATTATTTGGGAGATCAGCTAGAAAACTACCACAAAGATGCATTGATTAAAGCAATGTCTGAAAATAATTATCACCTACAATATCTTATATACAGCCTCGCCGTTCACAAATATTTACAATTAAAATTGGCTAATTATCGTTATGAAAAAGATTTCGGAGGCGTTATCTATGTATTCCTAAGGGGGGTTCGTCCCGAAAAACAGGATGGATTTTTTTGTTACAAACCAACAAAAGCTTGCATTCAAAGATTGGAAGAAATATTTTCATAAATGTGTCTAAGAATACGTTGATAAGCTGTCTTATTTTTTGAAATCATCAAAATTAAATTGATATTTGCGCAAACAAAAAATTATAAAAATGAAGTATTTAAAGAATTTTATCTTTTTATTGGGTTTCACATGCTGCCTATATGCATGTTCTGACAACAACACATCAACTGCTGAAACAGCCGTAAACAACAACGATTCATCTGATATAGCGGTGGAACAACCTGGTATGGCAGAATTTGAGTTTTTCAAGATTTATGTAAATATGCCAACGCCTCTTGAAGAACTTGGACACATGAACAAAGATGGCATTGCTTACAACGAAGCACTTTTGGCACCTTTAGAAAATGCTAACAAACACGAATCAGAAGATGCATTGGCTATAAATTGTGGTATGTATATAGTGGACATGACCTATCAAGCCATTTATCACAATACCGATAAATTAATGGATTATAATCAAACCGTCCATCAATTAGCCGATAAATTTAATGCCTCCAAAATTTTTGATGCTATCGTAGCTGACAAAATTGAAGCCGTTCTTTCGGACAAAGATTCTTTGCAAATTTTCATTGAAAAAGGCCTAGAAAACATGGAAGAACAACTAGCGGATAATAAGCGAATTAACAATGCAACACAATTGATGTTAGGTGCGTGGGTAGAAATGCAATACATTCTAACACAATCAATTCTTCAGTTACCTGATGATCAAATTGCCAACGACCTTAAGGAATATATTTTTGGACAAAGAGAGCATTTAGATAACCTTATCATTTTGTTGGAACAAGTAAAAAACGAAGCCGGTTTGCACGACGAAATGGACAAATTGAAACAACTTGAAGCTTCCTTTACCAAAATACATGAAGCCTCGGAAGTAGAACACGAAATCTTGGTTGAAGTAGCCAATGAAATCGAAACGGTTCGTAACGATTTGCTCAATATGTAGTCTTTCAATTCGACTCCACAAAAAAAGAGCAACTGCTACAAGCAGTTGCTCTTTTTTTGTGGAGATTATGATAAAACTTTATCGAACTTGAACCAAAGAGGTCCAATGCTGTTTGCCTTCTGTTATTCTGATGGCATACAAA
Organism: uncultured Aureispira sp.; assembly: GCA_905480485.1. Taxonomy (GTDB): domain Bacteria; phylum Bacteroidota; class Bacteroidia; order Chitinophagales; family Saprospiraceae; genus Aureispira. Next base: position 6,534 of record CAJQQM010000185.1, on the reverse strand, counting down.
CCAACAGGACAAAGGGAAGCCTCCCAGTCATAAAAAGGAGCATGACATTGTGGAACACTGAATTGCAGCCGACCTTGCATGTCATAAATTTCAATCCTATAAATTTTGTCCTTAGGGAGCATAAAACGGTATACATTTGTTGACAGCGTCTTTAAGCGGATCGCTAAAGCTTCTTGAATGTTGCTTATTGGTAGATAAGAAGGGTTTCGATACGCCCTAAGTGCTCCCCTTTCGCTACTATAACCAGGTGCCCCAACCACTATACTGCCTCCGTCCCTACTCAAAGCCACTGTAGTACCAGACAATTCATTGGGAAAAATCACCTCAATAGGCGCCCCGAGGTCTTGCCATGAAAAACTATCTAATTGGTATACGCGCACCTGCCCTGCATCCATCAAAGGCGCATCATAATTTGGCGCTCCAACGGCAATTATTTGACCAGAGGCATTGATCGAAACAGCGGCACCAAAAGCGTCTTCGGCTGTAGAACCGTTTAGGTCGCTGCCTATTTGTTGCCAAGTACTCCCTGTGTATTCAAATACCCTAACCTGACCTGCATTCGAACCTGCATCATCGTTCAAGACAGCACCAACTACTAAACGCATGCCATCAGCCGACAAGTCTACCGCTGTTCCAGTTTGTTCACCAGCCCATTCCCCGTCAATATCAGCTCCAAGTTGCTGCCAGGTATTATTAACCCATTCAAATATGCGGACTTGGCCCGACTGTGCGCCATTTCCTGCATTAAAAGGAGCCCCAATCGCCACGATCGTTCCATCGCCACTAAGACTTACAGACGATCCGAATTGATCGCCAGCCATTTCGCCATCTATATCATTCCCCAGCTGCACCCAGCTACTATTAAGGTACTGAAAAACACGCACTTGTCCCGAATTAGCACCATTCCCATCATTAAATCGGGCGCCAACCGCTAAAATAGTACCCGTATCACTCAAACAAATAGCTGCCCCTGACTGATCTAAAGCAGCTTCTCCTGCAATATCAGGACCTATCTGAACCCAAGAATTAGCCAAAAACTGATAGACTTCAACTTGTCCTGATTGTGCTCCATTAGAAGCATTGTAAGGAGAACCAACGGCAACAATTGAGCCTGACTTATTGAGCGCAACTGCCGAACCTGCCCGACTGTTGGAACTAGCGCCATAAAGCGCCTGTCCATAAAAAGCCCAAGTACCGTTAGAAAGGCTGAACAACTGAACTTTTCCAGCATTATTGCCGGCTAAATCATGAAAGGGATACCCCACGGCAATTATTTGACCGCTATCGCTTATTGCTGCAGCACTACCACAGGCATCTTCTACAAAAGCAGAAAGAATCGTATTGCCATAAGGCGTCCATTGAGCCCTTAGCAAGCTAGGCAGAATACATGCAATGATACCGATGAATATTGAAGCCATAATTTGAGTTCCTAAATTTTTTGAATATCTAATATTCTAAAATAAAAATTTTTAATTAATAATATCAAATTTGAAGGTTTTTTTAAATGTTAAAAAAAATCATCCATGTTGACAAATAAATTGATATATTATAGGTCCTTTTTATATCATCAATTATCTTTAATATGCTTTCAAAACATCCTTTAATTAGTTATTTCTGGGAATGTTATCGTTCCGATAACCGAACTACTGTTTTATTAGATTTTTCGAGCAAAAAAGTGGAAGATCAGCTCTATATTGAACTAAAAGAAGAACTCATCAATGGACAAATTCCATACATATCTATTCCTTATCAACATGCGGTTCAGATTAGTAAAACTATGCAACTATTCGCCAAAGAAAAGGAGTTTATTTATGCGAGTTTTTTTATTGGAGGCTACGTCTTAGATGCACAAGGTAAAAAGGTGAAAATATTTGCTCCCTTGTTTTATTATCCTGCTAAATTAGAATTTGTAGAAGAGGAGGCATTTTTATCGATAAATGCACAAGAAAGGCAGCTCAACCTACCACTCCTAAAATCGTTAATTGATGAGAAGATAAATGATTTTTTGGAGGATCCTATCTACCTCGATTTACCGGTAGACTTCCTGCCTTTTGAGGCACTTTCCGGCCTTCGTCAACTGCTAAAAAAACACCTGCCGGAGCTTGATAGTTCCGCTCTTTTGACCTATCCAAACTTAGAATCATACGATTGGGCAAAAAAACGATTGCGTCAACTAACTAGAAGAAAAAATCCATCCACCAGCTTGCTAGCTGTCAGTGCTATTGCGGTACTCAAAAAATCATACGATACAAGAGGTGTTTTAAACGAACTTGAACGCTTAGCTACTACAGCTCAACTATCGCCCCCTTTAAAAGTGTTACTCGACCCACATTTCAATGCGCCTGTTAGTCCTTCGCCAGAGCAACTTTCTGCCTTGCCTATGATTCTTAACCAGGCACAACAAGATTTAGTTGCCTCAGCAGCATCTAATACATTGACCATGATTGTAGGGCCTCCGGGAACTGGCAAAACATTCACAATTGGTGCGATAGCCATCGAACACATGATTCGAGGCAAATCTGTGCTGATTGCATCACGGACAAATGAAGCTGTAGATGTCATAAAAAACAAAATAAGCCAACAGCTTGAAAACGAACATGCAACGGTTAGAGGGGGAAGACAAAGAAGCTATGCAACAGCACTTAGACGGCATATTAAAGCACTAATTACTAAAAAAAGATTAATCCCATATTTGGTTAAAAGTCTTGGTTTACAATTCTCCAACAAATCCCAAAGCTTATCAGAAAGGCTTGAAGAATCGGAAAACTCCATTAAAAAAAGACGAAAAGTTATTGCCCAGCTTATTAAAAAAATGGAAAAAGAAATTGATTTAGAATTACATCGTGGTGCTGTTCTTGCTCAAAAAGATGCATCTTTTGGATCTAAAGTTAAAACATTGTATTGGCAAATAAAACAAAAAATATCGACCCCCTTATGGGAATATTCGGAACAATTTAATACTATTGAAACCCAGCAAATTGATGCCATTAATACCTTTATTAAGCTCAATTATATTCATCAAGTAAATCAAGCCGTTCAAAACCACTGGCAAGACTTAAAGTCTTTTTATGAGGCTATGAAATTGGCAAGTGATACTCAAAGGGCTAAAATATTTGAAAGTATTAACTTTGAAAATATTTTTAAAGCCTTTCCTATATGGTTAACCAAAATATCTGAAATCAAAAATGTCTTACCTTTTCAAAGAGAGATGGTAGATTTGTTGATTATAGATGAAGCCACACAGTGTGATATAGCAAGTTGTTTGCCGCTGATTCAACGGGCAAAGAAAGTAGTATTTGCCGGTGACCCCGAACAACTCAGACATATATCTTTTTTGTCTGATAGTTTGCAAAATATATACAAGCACAAATACCAGCTACAACAATTGCCCAGCACAATACTAAATTACCGTCGGTACAGCATCCTTGACTTTGTGATTAGGGCCCTAAAAGATGGCTCCCAAATTAGTACGCTAAATGAGCATTATCGGTCTATACCGCCTATTATTGCCTTCAGCAATAAGCATTTTTATGATGATGACCTCAAAATTATGACGGCACGCCCCGACGACGATACACCAGGACTCTATTGGATTCAATGCCAAGGCAAACGAATTAAAGATGGAACGAACCCCAAGGAAGCAGACAAATTAATAGAGACCATCGCAGCAATAATTAAAGAGGAACAGCAGCTAAGTGATACAACATGCTCTAGCTTAGGTATTTTGTCTCCCTTCAGAGCTCAAGTAGAATTACTCAGCGCACTTGTTGTTCAACAATTTAGCTTAGAGCAAATACAAAAGCATCATTTAAGTGTTGGTACTGCTTACAGTTTTCAGGGAGAAGAACGTGATTTGATGTTTCTATCTTTCGCCCTAGACAAGGATAGTCATTCCGCTGCATTCAGGCATCTAAATAAAGCAGATGTTTTTAATGTGAGTATTACTAGGGCAAGAAAAGGACAATATTTATTTTGCTCTTTGACGGCTAATCAGTTGCCAATAGATGCCTTATTGAGAGCATATCTGAGCTTTAAGCCCAAACAGCAATCCATCAAAAAAAATAAGTTCAGTGATACTTTTTTAATCGAAATCATCACCCTTCTTAAATCCTGGAACATCCAACACTATTGGAAGGGCTATCATTTAGCGGGAACACTAATTGAATTATTGATCAAAAAAAACATGCATTATATTGCTATCGATTTGATTGGCTATCCGGGAATGTTTTCTGAAGCTTATGGGACTGAACGGTATCGAGTATTGCACCGTGCGGGAATCAACACTTTTCCTATTGCTTATTCTGACTGGTGCTTTGACCGTGCGACTGTTGAAGAACAATTAAAAACGTATCTAGACACCTTTCATTAGGCGTATAGATGGCCGCTTAATTTATTTAATAATTCATTATATGTAAAATTAAATTATAAAAAAAATATAGCTAATAGACTGATTTTTAGTTATTTTACTTAAATTTAATGATTCCTACCACCTATTTTAACAAAGAAAACAGCATTCTATTGATTAACGCTAAATGCTAAAAAATGGGAAAATCTATATCTCTATTCTTGTTCATTTTCTATTGTTCGATGACAAATATGCTGGCGCAAACCAACTACCAAACCATTGCAGACGGAGACTGGAGTAACCCTGTATGCTGGTATCCTAATGTACCGCCAAGTCCTTTACCTGCAACTGATTCGATTATTATTCGCCACCAAATCAACTACAATATCAGCCAGGATATTTTAGGAACTATGATAATAACAGCTGGTAGTGCTGCCGTATCTATTGGAGGAAAACACAACCTTCGAATTGGTAGAGGTGGCATTGAAGAAGGATTATTATTGGTTTACGGTAATTTACGCGTCAATGACCTGGAGGTTAAACCTGCCAATGGCTGTACTCCAACAATGGGTCTTCCTCAAATTCAAAATTTTGGCTCTATTACTTGTAATGACGATTTTCAGATTGGAAATAATTGTGCTGCAGGGCTATTGATAAATCATGTTGGTGCCAAAATTTATGTTAACGATCAAATACACCTTGATCATTATATTTGTAATAATGACAGTATTTTCGTCGGAAATGTACTCAAAGTACATGGCGGCACTCTAGATTGTTGTGGCTATTTTCAGGCGCCAATGATTGATGTCGATGCCAACCCCACCGGTAGGCCTTCCTCTTTTGAATGTACGAATATATGTGATACAAGTGGTTTTGCTCCTACGATTAATGTTGGTGGTAGTGATTTTGTCGATTTGAATGACGCCTACTACAATGCCCCTGTTTCCGAAACCAGTTTTGATGATGATAGCACCTTTATTTGTGATTTCAACCAAACAGGTACCTTAAATGCATTGCCAATCGAACTCAGTTTATTTAAGGCACAGCTAATGGAGGAAAGCCGTGTTTTGTTGCAGTGGACTACCGAAACCGAAACCAATCATGCTTTTTTTGTACTTGAGCGTTCACACGATGCTCAAAGCTGGCTAGCTATTGCCCAAATAGAAGGTAATAACAACAGTGTTGAACAACAGCATTATGCCATAATAGACAATAATCCTTTGGCAGGAAGGTCTTATTACAGACTCAAACATGTAGCTACCAATGGACAGTATGGTTTTTCTAAAGTTCTAACCATACAACTTAATGGTTATCAGAAAATTGAAGTATTCCCTAATCCATTTAAGGATAAAATTCAAATTATTGCTAGCCTCGATGAGCTTAGTACCCTTTATCTACTCAATGCGCAGGGAACCGTTGTTTCTTTAGATAAATTCCCTGTAGAAGTTTTTCAGTTTTATGCCGCTTTAGATTTAAGTACCCTCGAGGGGGGCGTTTATTTTCTCAGAACAAAAAATAATGTCCAAAAAATTGTCAAGTTATAGACACTAACTACTGCAGTCTTTTAACAATTTCTTGTTTAAGACGAAGACTGTCTACACAGCCTATCCTAAATTTATTGGGGGAGTCTTTGTAAGAAATTTCCACAGCAGTCAGACCATCAATATTCCACATCCAAGTATTGGGAAGTCTTCTAATGCCCCATCCATGCCACCATTTATTCTTAACTTCTATGACCGATGCAACCGCATCTAATTCAATTTTCTTTTGGATTAGCCCGACACCAAAACGAAGTTGTATACAGCTACTAGTAACTGTAACCTGTAGTTTGTAAAATAATGCTGTAATGAAGGTCATCAAAATAAAATAGCTTATCAGCAGCCTAGTGTCGATGTTTTGAATAGTATCTGAGAAGATAGAAGATAGTGCTACTAATAATACAAATAGGCTATTGACTAGTACAAATATTCGTCCGTATTGTTTTTCTTCGTATTGCATGCTATTATCGTTTAGATTTTGAACAAAAAAAACACTGGATGCACCAGTGCTTTTTCTTTTCTAGATACAGTAAAGAAATGTTTTTAGTTCCTATTTTTGATGATTTTTTGTAGATGAACCGTATTATTTGATCTGTTTATCACTTTAACCATATAAGAACCTGCAGCAAAATCACCTAGATCTATCGGTAT
>CAJQQM010000184.1 GCA_905480485.1 uncultured Aureispira sp. | reverse complement strand
CGGGCAACACTTTCGCCTAATCCACCTAATATGTTATGTTCTTCTGCCACAACAATTGCTTTGGTTTTCGCTACTGATTTCAAAATAGCATCATCATCTAAAGGCTTGATTGTGTGAATATTGATTAGTTCACAACTAATTCCTTTGCTTTCAAGTTGTTTGGCAGCTTCTACCGCCTTCCAAACCAAGTGGCCTGTAGCGACTATTGTTACATCCGAACCTTCATTCATGCGTATTGCTTTTCCTATCTCGAAAGGCATATCCTGCGTAAACATCGGCCATCCGGGACGACCAAAACGCAAATAAACTGGACCATAATGCTTGGCAATGGCCATCGTCGCTGCCTTAGTTTGGTGATAATCACAAGGATTAATAACCGTCATTCCAGGCAACATTTTCATCATTCCTATATCTTCTAGCGTTTGATGTGTTGCACCATCTTCTCCTAGGGTTAGGCCTGCATGTGAAGCACACAATTTTACATTTTTGTGCGAATAAGCAATTGACTGACGTACCTGATCGTAGACCCTTGACGTAGAAAAATTAGCAAATGTTCCTGTAAAAGGTATTTTTCCGGCTGTTGCTAATCCGGCTGCTACACCTATCATATTCGCTTCAGAAATTCCCATCTGAAAAAATCGTTCAGGATGGGCATCTATAAATTTGTTCATTTTAAGCGAACCTACCAAATCGGCACACAAGGCTACTACCTTAGGGTCAGATTGTCCAGCTTCGTACAATCCATCGCCAAATCCATCCCTGGTTGCTTTTTTGCCCGTACTTACTATATCTTTTAACATTATTTTGAATTTTATCTTTAAATTGAATGATAGGCTACAGTGGATAATCGCCTAAAGTTTCTTCGAGTTGCGCCAAAGCAATATCTTTTTGTTCATCATTTGGTGCTTTACCATGCCATTTGTGTGTTCCTGACATAAAATCGACTCCATAGCCCATATCGGTTTTCATTAAAATAACAACCGGTTTACCTTTGCCCGTTTGGGCTTTGGCAACTTGCATTACTTCAAGGATATTTTCCATGTCATTACCTTGCATATGCAAAACAGTCCATCCAAAAGATAACCATTTGGCTTCTAAATCACCTAGGCTCAACACATCATCATTAGCCCCATCAATTTGCTGACCATTCCAATCTACTGTTACAATTAGATTGTCTGTTTTTTGGTGGGCAGCAAATAACATAGCTTCCCATATTTGACCTTCTTGCAATTCTCCGTCTCCAGTTAGCACATAAACGAGTTTGTTGTCCTTATCTAATTTTTTGGCAAGTGCAACACCGAGTGCAACCGATAAGCCCTGCCCCAAAGACCCCGATGCAACACGGATACCGGGCAAACCTTCGTGCGTAGCTGGGTGCCCTTGTAATCTTGAGTTTAAATGACGAAAAGTAGCTAATTCTTCGACTGGAAAGTAGCCGGTACGGGCTAAAACGCTGTACCAAACGGGCGAAATATGTCCATTTGATAAAAAGAAAACATCCTCATTACTTGCATCCATATTGAATGCTGTATTGTGGTTCATTACCTCTTGGTACAATGCTGTAAAAAAATCAGCACAACCTAAAGAACCCCCCGGATGACCACTTTGACAGGCATGCACCATTCGAATAATATCTCGACGCACCTGTGTAGCCATATTTTTTAATGCTTGAATATCAGCCATGATTAAATTTATATAGTGTGTAATCGGTTAATTTATCTGTTGCAAATATAGTTTTTTTTGATGGTATTGATACAGAACTAGTCTAATTGTCCTTTTTTTTTTAGCGAATCAAGGTCTATTTTTTCTGTATGCAACAAATTAATTCATTTAACGGTTAGATAGTTCAATTCCAGGTTGCTAAAAATTACTCAATTTACGCAGCCAAAATTATGTTTTAAGCTAAATTATTGATTTGGATATTTACTGTATATAGTACTGATAAGAGATTTAATAAGTATACAGAGGGCATTTCATTTATAGGTTTTACCGGAAGAAGCTTATGCAAGATTATTAATACCGCCTAATCATACTGTAATTTTACAAAAGATCAATTCGTAATTCTACTGATAGTATACGATTAGATCTTTAACTTATGGTCTTCTCGATAAATAGTATACCTAGACTAAGAATGAATATTTAAAAGACTCTATGGAAAAATCAAATATGTTTAGTTTTTGAAACAAATTTTTGCTCAAAAATTTTAAAATATAATAATCAAGTAGAAAACAAAACCTATTTCAATTTAAATTTCATGTGTAAATATTTTTTTCAGATAAGTTATCAACAATGTGGATAAATAGTATATGTTTTTAGTGAAACAGAAACTTAACTTAGTCTAATATGTACATTAATAAGTGACAAAAATTGAAATAATAACCAAATAAATTACGTAAATACTAACTAAAAAATTACCTACTTAAGTTATACACATAATTATATTAAGATGCACACATTTTTAATAAATTATTAAAAAATCAAATTTTTGAGTAATCTGAGTTTAAATAAAGTAAAATTATTGTAAATAATAGTAAAACTTCTACACTTTTTTGTTTCTTAATGAGTGAAACATCTTGTTGTACTGGCTTATCAACACCTATCTATTAATATATGTACAGCATTGATTAATAGATAGATACAAATGAAGTTATCCACGGCTATTTTGTGATTAGCTGTTAATAATTAGCATAATAAACACATAATTTTAATAATAATATGATATATATAGTATATAATAGTGATTTATAATAGTTCATGTGTGTAAGTAGCCCTTTTTACACAATTAATTAACATAGATTAAACAATGTCTATTGAAATGCATTATTTTTATAAAAAAGTCCACAATCCTGAAATTTATGTTGATAAATAGATTAAATCCTCTGAATGCAAGGACTTATATGTTGATAATTATGGTGCATAGCCTATCATGTATTGTTTATTAAGATAATTTTCAAGAATCTGCCTTAATTTTAAGAAGCTTATCCACTTTTCCACACTATAATAATAATGAGAGGATTTAAATTTTAATTAAGAAAAAAAAATATTTATTATAATACTAGAAAAAAAATGAACTTTTCTGAAACAAATATTTTGTTTCGATTTGCAGATCTTTTTTACTTATTCAGAAAACGTATAAATAAGTACCTGATCTATAATTACCTATTCTGTTCGGTATAATATACTTAATTTTGTGTTGTAATGGTCTAACGCTTAGATAAAAATAAAAACATGCAAATAGCAGTCAATGAATATCCCCGCTACATAAAATTTTGGCTCATGACAGGTGTTGTCATGGTCTTTATGCAGGTTGTTATTGGAGGAATTACCCGCTTAACTGATTCGGGCTTATCAATTACAGAATGGGCCGTTATACAGGGTACTATACCACCTTTGAATGCTGATGCATGGGAAATAGCACGCCAAGAATACATGCAGCATGCCATCGGTCAGGTTAATATGAAATGGCCCGCTTCTGTGTATCCTCAGGGCATACCGATGGATGAATTTAAGTTTATATATTTTTGGGAGTACTTTCATCGATTGTGGGCAAGAACCATGGGCTTTGTATTTTTAATTCCTTTTTTGATTTTTTTATATCTAAAAAAATTATCAAAAGCACTCATAATACAATTGCTAAAAGTTGTTTCATTGACTTCTTTGGTAGCCGTATTTGGTTGGATTATGGTTAAATCAGGCTTGGATACTCCAGAACTAGCTTGGGTGAATGGCTACAAATTAACCATACACTTAAGTTTAGCAACGATGGTGTTTAGTTATTTGTGGTGGGTTTGTTTGGGGGTTATTCAGCCTCAAACACAAGACGGGCACAACAAACGCTTGCGTAAGTTTGCAGGACGTATCACGCTGATTGTTTGTCTACAAATTGTATTAGGAGGCTTAATGGCCGGAATAAAGGCAGGATTGCTTTTTAATCATTTTCCACACATGGAAGTGGATTACAGCGATCAGTCTTGGATATGGATCGCCGACGTACTTAAGGATCAATCAATGTGGACCTGGGAAAATATGCGTAATTACAATGCTTCAGACGGTTTTGCAGCTGCCTTTATTCAATTATTGCATCGTGGTACAGCTTATTTACTGTGTATCCTAATTCCTCTTCTGTTTCTTAATATCAAACGAATACATCATTCAAAACAACTTACAATAGGTGCCTACAGTATGTTGTTTATTTTGATATTCCAAGTTGTCTTGGGTATTCTCACACTCTTAAATGGAGTTGGGCAAATACCCTTGTTCTTTGGTGTATTGCACCAAGCCTTCGGATTGCTTCTTTTAGCTTCGATGTTGTACATAGTTTACCAATTTGGCAGTGGAGGTCACCAAGTGAAACTTCAGACAAGCAAACAAGAGAGTGTATAATTTACTAGAAGATTTGTTTGGCAATTTGCTTAATTGTTGCTGCATCTCCCATAGTGTAATAATGCAAGCAAGGAACGCCTGCTTCTTTGAGTTCTTTAGATTGTGCTACCGACCATTCAACGCCTACCTGTATTCTAGCTTCGGCGCTTTTGGCATCCAAAAGGGCTTTGGATAAATCTTCAGGAATATCCAAATGAAACAATCTAGGAATTGAATTAAGCTGGTATTTTTTAGTGATAGGTTTTAGGCCGGGTACAATTGGTACATTAATCCCTGCCTTTCTACATTTTTTGACAAAATCAAAATACGCTTTATTGTCAAAAAACATTTGAGTTACGATATATTCGGCACCTGCCTTAATTTTTTCTTTTAGATAGTACAAATCACTATCAAAATTAGGGGCTTCAAAGTGCTTTTCGGGATATCCTGCAACACCGATACAAAAATCAGATGGTTCTGCATTAGTAAGAGTATTATCGAGGTATTCCCCTTTGTTCATATTTTTGACCTGGTGTACCAAATCCAAGGCATAGGCATGTCCATTATCTTCTGGAATAAAACGTCCTTCAAACTTACGTGCATCTCCTCTTAATACGAGTACATTATCAATTCCCAAAAATTTTAAATCTATGAGTGCATCTTCTGTTTCTTCTAAGCTAAAGCCTCCACATATTAGGTGTGGTACTGCATCGACACCATAACGATGCATGATAGCCGCACAAATCCCCACTGTACCAGGACGTTTGCGCATTTCTACCTTTTCATAATAGCCGCTTTCTCTCTTTTTATAGATAAATTCTTCACGATGATAGGTTACATCTATAAACGGAGGGTTGAATTCCATTAGAGGGTCTAAAGTATCAAATATGCTTTGAATTTTGCCTCCTTTGAGTGGTGGTAATATTTCGAAAGATATTAAGGTCTCTCCATTAGAAGCTTTAAAATGATCGTTAACTTTCATGTTTCATGTTTTGTTTACTCAAAGGTAGCAATTAATCGTTAAATGCATCGATTTGCAAAAAACTACAGGGTAAGGCCTTTATTTTTTTAATTTTTTGTGACTTTAATTCTAAGATTAATATCATCTATCAGTTCAATTTCATCGCCTTGTGCTAAATTTGGTACTAAATTTAATTCAGTCGCTAACACTTCTGTGCAGATATAATCTTTGAATTGCTGCATAGCATCTTGTATTGCCTCGTGTTGTTGTAAGGTTAGTGTTATTCTGTCGGTTACTTCAAATGCTTTATCTTTTCTAAGGTTTTGGACCCGATTAACAATTTCTCTAGCAATGCCCTCTGCTTTGAGTGCTGCTGTAATGTGTACATCAAGCGCAACCGTGATTTCAGCATCGTTGGCAACCATCCAACCTTCAATATCCTCTGAAGTAATAACCACATCTTCTAAAGCTATTTCGACTACTCCACTGTCCAAATTCAAGCTAAATTTTCCTTCTTTTTCTATTTGAGCAATATCTTGCTGTGTAAAATTATCAATGGCATTCTTACCAGCTTTCATATTTTTACCTAGACGTTTGCCCAAGGTTTTGAAGTTGGGCTTGATGCCTTTTTTGATGATGCCTGAAGCATCCGAAACATATTCAAATTCTTTCACATTTAATTCTGATAGAATCAAGTCTTCGACTGCTTGTACTTGTAGCTTGAAGGCTTCATTAAGTACGGGCAAAAGTATTTTCTGCAAGGGTTGACGAACACGTATTGCTTCTTTTTTGCGCAACGACAAAACCAATGTCGTAATACGTTGTGCGTAACTCATCCGTTGTTCTAAGCCCTGATCAATAGCAGCTTCCTGTGCTTTAGGGAAATAGGCTAAATGTACCGAAAGATGATTTTCAGCCTGTGTAACTTTATTTAAATTACCATACAGCCAATCTGCAAAAAAAGGTGCAATTGGAGCCATTAATTTTGAAAGCGTCACCAGACATTCATCAAGGGTTTGATAAGCCGCTAACTTGTCTTCATTTTTATCTCCTTTCCAAAATCTTCTTCTACAAAGTCTGACATACCAATTGCTTAGGTGTTTGTCGACAAATTCAAAAATTTTACGTCCTGCATTCGTAGGTTCATAATTGCTGAGATCGGCATCTACTTCTTTGATTAAAGAATGTAACAAAGAAATAATCCAACGGTCAATTTCTGGACGTTTGGATAATTCTACTATTTTTCCATATTTGAAGCTGTCAAAATTGTTGCCATCAAAAGCATCAACATTAGCATAGGTAGCAAAGAAGTTGTAGGTATTGTATAAGGTACCAAAAAGTTTTCGACGGGTTTCATCTAATCCCATTTCGTCAAACTTAAGGTTGTCCCAGGGCTGCGCATTTGTCAACATATACCAACGAGTAGCATCAGCCCCATGTTTGGCTAATGTTTCGAAGGGTTCAACGGCATTGCCCTTTGATTTCGACATTTTCAAACCATCTTTGGCGAGTACCAAACCATTTGATACAACATTTTTGTAGGCTACAGAATCAAAACACATCGTAGCAATAGCGTGTAATGTATAAAACCAACCCCTAGTTTGGTCAACCCCCTCAGCAATAAAATCAGCAGGATAGGATACTTTACCGCCTTTACCATTGAGTGCATTATCGATCAATTCTTTATTTTCGAAAGGATAATGCCATTGTGCATAAGGCATCGAACCACTGTCAAACCATACATCAATTAAATCTGTTTCTCGTATCATTTTCTGACCGTCTGAACTGACTAATACAACATCATCTATGTAAGGACGATGCAAATCTTTAGGCAGTTCTTGTTGCAACCCTAATACCTCATTAGCCTTTGTAATAGCTTCTTTTAGGTCAGCAACCGAACCAATACAGCGTTCTTCAAGACCATCTTCGGTACGCCAAATAGGCAAGGGAATGCCCCAATAACGCGACCGCGAAAGATTCCAGTCCTGTAGGTTTTCTAACCATCCTCCAAAACGTTTTTCACCTGTTGCTTTAGGTTTCCAGTTGATGGTCTTGTTGAGTTCAGACATTCTTTCTTTTTTGGCAGTTGCCCGTACAAACCAAGAATCTAAAGGATAGTATAAAACGGGCTTATCTGTACGCCAACAATGCGGATAACTGTGTTTGTATTTTTCAACTTTAAAGGCTTTATTATCTGTTTTGAGTTGAATAGCTAATTGTACATCAATCGATTTATCAGGTGCTTGTCCGTCTGAATAATACTCATTTTTTACATATTGTCCTGCCAATTCTCCCATTTCAGGTCTAAACCTGCCTTGCAAATCGACAAGGGGCACTAAATCTTCTTCCGCATTCATCACCAACATCGGTGGTATATCCCATTCTTTGGCAACAAAAGCATCATCTGCACCAAAGGTAGGTGCAATATGTACAATACCGGTACCATCTGCTGTCGTCACAAAATTTCCTGATATGACCCTAAATGCATTTTCAGCTTGATGATGTGGTAGGGCATAGGGAAGTAGTTGTTCATATTCGATACCCACTAAGTCTTTGCCTGTAAATTCTTGGACGATTAAATAGGGGATTTTTTTGTCACCAAATTTATAAGCTTGCAACGATTCTAATGCATCAGTTGCTACATATTTTCCGTTCAGTTGTTTTGGCACTAAATCTTTTGCCAATACTATATGCATAGCTTTTCCGGTGTATTGATTAAAGGTATTAACCAATACATAGTTTATTTTAGGTCCGACACACAAAGCCGTATTAGACGGCAATGTCCAAGGGGTCGTAGTCCAAGCTACAAAGTAGCTGTCATCGGGCAGCAAAGCATTGGCTTTAGCCTTAAACTGTGCCACTACAGTTGTATCTGATACATCTTTGTAACATCCAGGTTGATTTAATTCGTGAGAACTCAATCCTGTACCTGCAGCAGGAGAATAAGGCTGTATCGTATAACCTTTATACAGCATACTTTCTGCCTGTCCATTTACTTGTACTTTGGTATCGTATAGTTTTTTGAGCAACCACCAACAAGATTCTATATAATTATTTTCGTACGTAATGTAAGGTTCAGACATATCTACCCAATAGCCCATTTTGCGGGTTAGGTTATCCCACATATCTTTGTACATCATTACCGTCTCCTTGCAGGCTTTGTTGTAGTCATCGACCGATATTTTTTTGCCAATATCTTCTTTTGTAATACCTAATTTTTTCTCTACAGCTAATTCAATCGGAAGACCATGTGTGTCCCAGCCCGCTTTACGGCGAACTTGCTTTCCTTTCATGGTTTGAAATCGGCAAAAAGTATCTTTTACGGTACGTGCCAAAACATGGTGAATACCTGGCTTACCGTTGGCAGAAGGTGGTCCTTCAAAAAATACGAAACTTGGACATCCCTCTCGTTCCGTCATACTTTTTTCGAAAATTTGATGTTCTTCCCAAAATTTTAGCATTTGTTTATCGATTGCTGCTAAATCTAGTACTTTGTATTCTTGATATTTCACCCTATAATATATTTTAAGCTGTTTTGTAAAGTCTTGTATTTAATTGGATAGTGCAAAAATAATAAAAGCGCTAACAAATTTATATCTGTCAGCGCTTTTGATGTATAATAAGTTGTTTTACACCAATAATTTGATTCTTAATTTCTTTATTCAGCAAATTTTATCTCACCAAATCGTATTATTTTGCTATCCTAAAGATAAAGGGGCTTCTTTGATTTTGAAAGGACTTCTTGGTTGCCATTCTTCTTCAGGGTTCAAGGAGTCGAATACCAACTGCAAAAACTTAGACGATAGGGCATTACGATGTTTGAAAAAGCAGAGCATCTCCTGAGCTTGAGCCCCGACCGAACTTTTAATTTCTAAGGCAGTTCTTGCAAAGTCTATCTGCTTAACACCTCCTTCAATAGCTCGGTTGACCAAGTCATAGAGAATATTAAGGTACACTTGATGTTGACGATTAAATGCACTGTCCACACCTAAGAAATGCGCATCCATTTCATCGTAATTAAAAATAGCAGTATAGAATGCTATGAGTTGTCCATCTATATAATAGGCGGTTAATTTATATTGATCACCCAAGCTGCGTTTGAGTTCGGTAAAATATTTTTTGTGCAATAAAAACGCATTAAAACCAGCACCATCAGCGATCATTTTATAAAGCGCATGAATACGATCTTCATTGGCTTCTATTTCCTCCAAACTTAGTTCTTTCTTGACAATGTCTTTCCCTTTTTTGCGTGCGCGTTTAGCTCGAACCCTATATTTAGAACTCATATCAGAAAGATAAGCATCAAAATCAATCCAATTTTCGCGTATAGGCATATGCATACTTGGCTGCATCAAAAAAGGATGATAGGTATCTTTTTGTAAAGTCTCTTTAAGGTGTAAGGTATCATTACTCTGCTTAAGGTGATCTTTAATTAGATGAATATTTATTTTGATAGATTCTGTATCTAATACCGTTTGTAAGCTTTCCAGGGAATCTTGTATCAAAGCAGCTGTTTTAGATGCATCAATTTGATCGTTAAAGGAATATCCGTATGCTCCGGTCAGCAACATGTTGCCACAAATGAGAAGATTGAATTCTGCTTTTTTGATGAACCAATTTTTGACGGCTTTTTTGATAGCGGTAAGTATACAAAACGATTGTTTTGGTTCAGAGGTCTCGTTTTGTTGCATACTATCCTCAATCGATAATCTAAAAACTTGATTATAAGATACTCCGATTGGCGTATTATTGTGATAAAAGACCAAATAACGAAAGGTCATCTTATCAGGTGGAAACTGTTCCAGCATTTTCAAGTAGGAACTCTGCAAAAATAGATTGTCCTTTTTGCTAACCTGATCCCATAATTCAGCGATAGTGCCTACTTTATCTGTTATTTGGATAGAATAACCAGGATGATCGTTTAAAGGATATACTGTGGCATTGCCTAATTCAGTTTGTATCGTTTTTTGAGGATGATTATTAGGACTAAACATACTGTGTAGATGAGATAAAGTCATGGTAAAGTGGCCTTGTTATTTCAGATTCATTTTCTATTAATACAATTTTTTTGAAAAAAAGATTAAATTCAATTAAACCTTTTGAAATTAACTAGGTCCTAATAGCTACAAAACAAATTGAATTGTCAGCAACTTCTGAACATAACAAAGATACTGAAAAAAATATCCTTTCACAGTTAAGAAACTCTCAAAGTTTTGAAAGAGGATTTAGTTTGCTTGTGCATGAATATAAAGAACGACTGTATTGGCATATTAGAAACATGGTACAAAATCACGACGATGCCGATGAAGTCTTACAAAATACCTTCATAAAAGTATTCAAAGGGTTTAAAAATTTTAGAGGTGACGCCAAATTATATACATGGTTGTATCGTATAGCTAGTAATGAAAGTATTACTTTTTTGAACAAACGAAAAAAACAGGCCACCATTGATATAGATAATGAGGATATAGGTCTTTTGCATGTGCTGAAAGCTGACAGTTATTTTGATAGTGAGAAGGCTACATTGTTATTAAATAAGGCACTTGAAATTTTACCAACCAAGCAAAAGCAGGTTTTCGTCATGCGTTATTTTGATCAGTTAGCCTATAAAGATATATCAGCAGTCTTAGAAACGTCGATTGGCGGGCTAAAAGCATCGTATCATCACGCAGTCAAAAAGATAGAAGTCTTCGTAAAAGAAAATGTATAATTGCACACAATAAAAGTTCTATGGAAAACCAAGACAACATAAAAAGAGAATTAGAAGACCTATCTTCTAGTTTGTCTACTATCAAGAAAGACCGTACAAAAGGGTTTGAGGTACCAGAAGATTATTTTTCAAAATTTGAATCAAAATTGATGCAAAAAATTGAAAATGAAGTCGATAGTAACACCCTATCTATTGTATCAGATTCAAAAAATGAATCAAATGGAAAGATAATTTTATTGAAACGTAGTGTATACGCTGTAGTTGCAGCTTCTTTAGTTGGTCTAATTCTATTTTTTAATTCAGATTTATTTCAAAATGATAGCCTTGATAGTCAGGTATTATTAGCGCAATTAACAGCAGAGGAAACGAATAACTATATTTTAGAGCATATACAAGAATATAATACAGAAGATTTTTACGATTTGGCAGAGGAATCTATCCTAGATGAATTGCAAGAAGCTTTAACTGTTTATGAATTCCAAACCCAAGATAAATTAATCATAGACGAAGAAGATCAAAATCCAATAAAGGACGTTTTTAATTCGGAAAATTTGGATCAATTTCTAGACGATTTATCAGATGATGAATTATTAGAACTTGAAGAAACTTATTTGTAAAACAATTGAATCCATTAAATTATATATCATGAAAAACCTCCTATTAATCCTTTGTTTATACTGTTATTCAGTTTCAATGAATGCACAAACAAGCAGGGATAAACAAGACAGAATTAAAGCTATCAAGGTAGCTTACATTACGGAAGAAATCAATTTAACCTCCCAACAGTCTCAACAGTTTTGGCCTTTGTATAACGAATATCATTCGTCGCTCAAAGTTATCAATCAATCGGTACGAACTAGCAACAGACTACGAGATATGACGGATGAACAAATCAGCATCTTTATAGAAAAAAAGCTTAATACCGAAGAAGCTAAAATTGATTTACAGCGAAAGTATTTGAAAATGTATAAAGAAGTTTTGAGTATACGCCAAATAGCACAGCTCTACAGAGCAGAAATAAAATTCAAAAAAGAATTATTAAGACGCGCAAAAGAACGCCGTGCATTAAGAGATTAAATAAAAAAAGGGCTTTCTATTGAAAGCCCTTTTTTTTATGGAATGATATATTGTTCGTTTACTTTGCTCCAAGCCCCAAAATAGCCAAGGGCGGCATTCGAAAAGTTGTTGGTTGGGTTAGCGGGTGCAGCACTTTGAAAGCCGGCTCCTGAAATTGCATCTTCTAAAGTTTTGAAATAAAGATGTGTTGTAGCATCTATACTAGCAAATTCGATGTCTACGGTATCACCTGTTTCAAAACGATTAAAAGTTGTAAAAGAACGGGTGCTGATACCATCACTTAAATCATCATCGGCGATACGATAATCGGTCACATAGTCGTTACTTAAGCTATCAAAATAGCTGGTTCTGATGGCATAATAATTTTGGTAGTCTACCGAATCAGTGTAATTCACAAAAGCCCAGAATTTTGGTGTTTCCTGCCCCTGTCCGTTACCACCAAAGAAACTATTGGTAGGTATAATTGTAATACTATCAATGTTAGTAAGTGGAGGCATAGTAGAACTAGCTTCATAGATAGTCCCGTCAAGGTCTATTCGTAGACTGTACGTGTTTCCAATTACTCCTAACAAAGAAGTACCACGGTAAATACCTTGTCCAATATGTGTCAAGTTATCGATGTTTCCAAGTTGATCACTAACTGTCATTGTAGCCCCTTCTATTGCTGGGCTGCTACTGTTGTTGTAGTAGCTACTTGTCCAGGCTGCTTTTACATAACAAGTAGAATCGTTTTCGATGTAGGATTCAAAAACAGGTTTTGGATTTGCTTCGTTCAGATCTACATCAATCACTTTCTCACAACTTATCAAAAGCCAAAATAGGCAACTTAAACTGAGTATAAATTTCATTTTTATATTTTTTTAGAAAGAAAAATTCCAAGTTACGGTGGGTATAATGCCAAACAAACTCAATTGCACTGCATCGGTCTGACTAGGGTCTATTTCGTTTTCCTGAAAAGTAATAGAATAAGGATTGTATTGATTATACACATTGTAAATACCTACTGTAAAGCTAGAACGGAATTTACGGCTGATTTTGTTTCGGAAGGTTACTGCAATATCCAATCGATGACTTGGAGGCATTCTATAACCGTTACGTTCGGTAAAATAGCTTACTTTTTGTCCATTTATTTCATACTTAGCACTCGGAAAGGTAACCGCATTACCTGTTTGATATATCCATGCTAAAGAGAATACCCATCGTTTCTTTAATTCGTATGTTCCCACAAGTGAAATATCATGTGTTCTGTCTTGCTTGGCCAAATAGGGCTGACCAAAATTGATTTCGTCAAATATATATTCTGTTCTTGATAAGGTATAACTTAACCAACCGTTGAAATTACCAAATCGAGCTTGAATCAACAATTCACCACCATATGCGCGACCACTGCCGCGCAAGATTTGACTTTCAATTTTTGCATTCAACAAAATATCTGCACCATTTTCAAAGTCAACTTGGTTTTGAAGGTTTTTGTAGTAGCCCTCGAGAGATATATTTAATTTATCATTCAAAAATGATTGCTTGATACCTAGGCTTATTTGATCGGCAATTTGAGGGCGTACAATATTGGTACTCGGTATCCACATATCGTTAGGTGCAGCGGATGTACTATTGGTCAATAGATGTATATATTGATGTATGCGATGATAACCTAATTCTAATTTGGTAGTCGGTAGTACCTCATAAGTTAATGCTAATCTTGGTTCTAATCCCCAGTAAGTTTGAATGTGTTCACCAATAGCAAAGCTTGTAGTGTCTGTGATGGCATTGTTATCGTTAAAGGTATAGATATCACCTGGCCCGAATTGATTGAATAAACTAAAACGTAATCCATAAACCGCTTTTAATTTATCAGTTATTTTCATCTCATTACCAATATAAACACCACTTTCAATCGCATGTTTTTTGTCAGCTATCAAACTATTAATGTTATCAGTTTCTGAAACCAATTGACTCGGTTGAAACTCGTGATAGGTAACATTAAAACCAAAACGCATGGTATTTTTAGGATTGATATAATAGTTATAATCTTGTTTTAATGCGAAGTCTCTTATGCCTGCTTCAATGGTAAATCTACTTCCGGATCTACCAATTATATAGCCATAGTAATAATCGCTAAAAAAGAAAGACGTATTGGCAAATAGCTTTTCATTGAAGGTATGATTCCATCTCAAGGTAGCGGTATAGTTTCCATACCTTAAACCAAAGTCGCCAAATATAAAATTATCACGACCTGCATAGCCTGATACAAATAATCGATCATTTTTGCCAAAAGAATAATTCATTTTTAGATTAACATCCCAAAAACCTAAAGACAGATCACCAAATCGAGCCGGTTGTACTGCTTTTAAAATCCAATCTAAATAGGTAAACCTACCCGAAGCTATAAAAGACCCTTTGTCTTTAACGATTGGCCCTTCTACCGTAATTCTAGAGGATATAAGTCCTAAGCCACCCGATACAGAATATTTACGTTTATTACCATTTTTCATGTATATATCAAGAACAGAAGATGCACGACCACTGTATTGTGCTGGAATCCCTCCTTTATATATTGTTAAGTCTTTTAATGCGTCTGAGTTAAAAACCGAAAAGAAACCTAAAAAGTGAGACGGATTGTAAACAGGTGCCTCATCTAGTAAAATTAAATTTTGTGCAGGTGTCCCACCCCGAACTGTCAAGCCTGTACTTCCCTCGCTTACGGCACTAATACCTGGCAATAATTGAATACTCTTCAGGATATCTTTTTCACCCATAAATACCGGCAGGGTTTCTAATTTTTTGATATTTATTTTAGTAGTACCAACACCAGCTTCTTGCAGCATTACATCCTCCTTGTTAGCTTTCACCAATACTTCTTGAATCTCGGAGGAGACTGCAGTTAATTCAAACTCTATATTTTGGTTTTCATCCAATCTAAAACTATCTAATTTGGTAGAGTAGCCAATATAACTTACAGCAACTACATATTCACCTTTAGGTATTGTCAATGAATAAAATCCGTAGATATTAGTATTTACACCTATACTCGTATTTTGTATAAAAATGGATGCGCCTATTAATTCTTCACCTGAGTCTTTGTCGGTGACATGCCCACTAATCGTTATATTATCCTGAGCATCAATGTTCTGTAAAAATAAACAGAAAAAGATTATTAATTTAAAAAATTTCATATGTGTATTTTACTGTCTTATAGTTTAATTAACTATTTATTCCCTTTTGAAACACAAAACTGCATTAATTTGTTTAGATCATCTGTTTTTTTAATAGATATTAACAAAAAAAAAAAGATGAAACATTGTTTCATCTTTTTTTTTGTATTAGTATTGATTCTTATAAAGATCAAATTTACTAGGTTCTCTTCGTTCCGGGAAATAATTATTATTTCTATCCGTATCGGCCGTTTCTAAAAAAGGATCAAGTTCAATAGATTTAATTTTCTTTTTTCTAGCAAAAACTTTTGTTATCTTGTCTGTTCTCAATCTCCATATTTCTGCAGGGATTCTGACAGTTTCTTTCGAATCATCTTCATAAACAAACTCTAATATAATTGGCATAATTAAACCGCCCACATTCGAGAAATGAAGTTCATAATAATTGAAATTTTCTTTTATCAATTCTTTTTCTTCATCATCTAATTGCAATACAAAATAATCGTTTTGTTCCTGTTGCTTTTTTGTTATTCTATATTTATCTCTATCGTTGTATTTATCTTTAATAGATGGAACCTCTTCCATAACTGTTTTTTTAACTTGTTTTTCCTGATTGTTACGAATATCAGAAATACCAGTATGATTTTTATCCCATTCTTTTTTAAGCGCCATTTCTTTTTCTAAATCATAACTATTTATATTATATGTTTTTACTTCATCTAAAGAAATATCACAGTGGTCTGTAGTATAAAACCAACCCCTCCAAAACCAATCTAAATCTACACCTGATGCATCTTCCATTGTTCTAAAAAAGTCAGCAGGTGTTGGATGTTTAAATTTCCATCTATTTGAATATTCTTTAAAAGCATAGTCAAATAATTCTCTACCCATTACGGTTTCTCTCAAAATATTAAGGGCTGTTGCAGGTTTTGCGTAGGCATTGTTTCCAAATTGTAACAAGGATTCAGAATTTGACATGATAGGTACAATATTTTCTTTGTCACCTTTCATATATTCTACTATTTTTTGGGCAGGACCTCTTCTGTGAGGATAATCTCTCTCCCACTCTACTTCTGTCAAATACTGTACAAAAGTGTTTAATCCTTCATCCATCCAAGTCCATTGTCTCTCGTCAGAATTAACGATCATTGGAAAATAATTGTGTCCAACCTCATGTATAATAACGCCAATCATACCATATTTTAAACGTTCCGAATAGCTACCATCAGGTCTTGGCCTCCCGTAGTTAAAGCATATCATTGGGTATTCCATACCTGTAAAATTGGCATGTGTTGATATTGCGGTCGGGTATGGATAATCAAATGTGTAACGAGAATATACTTTTAATGTGTGAACAACTGCTCGGGTAGAATACCGTTCCCAAAGAGGATTCCCTTCTTTAGGATAATAAGACATTGCCATGACGGTCCTATCACCAAATGCTACACCCTGTGCATCCCAAATAAATTTTCTAGAACTACAAAAGGCAAAATCTCTAACATTCTCAGCTTTAAATACCCAAGTTTTTTTATCGGTAGATTTCCCTTTTTCTATTTCTTTCGCCTCCTCTTCAGTCACAATCATCATTGGTTGTTCTGCAGTTTTAGAAGCTTCGAATCGATCGATTTGTTTTTTAGTCAATACATTTTTTGCATTTTGCAATTCACCAGTAGCGCCTACAATATGATCAGAAGGTGCTGTAATTGCTACGGTATAATCTCCAAATGATAATGTAAATTCTCCGCGTCCCAAAAATTGTTTGTTTTGCCATCCATCCGTTTCGTTGTAGGCACACATCCTTGGGAAAAACTGAGCAATATGATACATATAATTATCTTCTTCAGGAAAATATTCATAGCCCGAACGACCACCATAATTACCACCATCATTTACATTGTAGTTCCATTTAATTGTAAAACAGATATTAGATTTTGGTTTCAAGGGTTCCTCTAAATCAATGCGCATCATTGTCTTGTTGATCGTATGCTTAAGGGCCTCTCCTTTTTTGTTACTAACTTCAGTGATTTTAAAACCACCATCAAAATCATTATGCCATCTAGATTTAATCTGTTTGTAAGGTATTTCTTTATACACTCTATCTGTGCTTATCTTAGATTTATCCCCATCAAGTGCACGAACATTTTGATCGAGTTGAACCCATAAATATGTTAATTCATCAGGAGAATTGTTGTAATAAGTAATACTCTCCTCCCCTAGTATCTTTTGATTTTTATCGTCTATCTCTATCTTCATATCATAATCAGCTTTCTGTTGCCAATATTCATGACCAGGTGCTCCTGCCGCATTTCTGTAAGTAGTAGGTGTCGGTAATTCTTCATAAAGTTGTTTAAACTTAGAAGCGCCTTGATTAGTTACCTGTGCATAATTTGTGCAAGTTATTAACAGCAGTAAAATGCAAATCGTAAATTTCATTCGTACTATTTTTTAGAGTTAATTAATGATATTTTGTAAGGTTAAATTTAAGCTTAATAGAAGTACTATCCATAATTGGATTTGTACCCATTGTCGGTAGAATCTTGAATAACTTAGTATGAATTGATTTAATCCCAATCCAATTACCAAAATTAAAAGTTGACCTATCTCAAGACCAATATTAAAACACAACATAGGTCCTAAAAGAGATTCTGTACTCGATAATATAAAGCGTAAGTAATTAGAAAATCCTAGTCCATGAATTAAGCCAAAAGCAAATACTAGTAAGAGTTCGTTTTTGGTTTGTTCCACGTGGAACATCTTAATGCCTTTCTTTCTTGTCCTATATAAATTGTACAAGCAAGCAAAAATGATTGTTAAAGGTATAACAAATTCTATCTTTGAAGGTTGAATTTGTACTATATTTGTAGTGGCTAATACCAGCGATATACAATGTGCTACCGTAAAAGAACTGATTA